>MWDV01000291.1 GCA_002070715.1 Verrucomicrobia bacterium ADurb.Bin118 | reverse complement strand
TTCTCCGCCTCGGTATAGCTGGGGAGTTCGATGACTTCCAAACGGTCCCGCAGCGCCGCTTGGATCGGCTCCAGCCAGTTGGCCGTGGTGAGAAACAACACCCGCGAAAGATCAAAGGGCAAATCGAGGTAATGATCCGTGAACGTATGGTTTTGCGCCGGATCGAGCACCTCCAACAGGGCCGACGCGGGATCGCCCCGGAAATCGGTGCCGACCTTGTCGAGTTCATCCAACAGGATGACCGGGTTGCGGCTTTCGACCCGGCGGAGGGTTTGGATGATCCGCCCGGGCAACGCGCCGACATAAGTCCGCCGGTGCCCGCGGATTTCCGCCTCGTCGCGCATGCCGCCCAGGGCGATGCGGGCAAACTGGCGGCCGAGGGCATCCGCCACGCTCTTGCCGAGGGAAGTCTTGCCCGTGCCCGGCGGGCCTACCAGACAGAGGATCGGCCCTTTGAGTTCTTTGCGATGTTTGATGACCGCGATGAACTCAAGCAACCGCTCCTTGACCTTGGCCAGTCCGTAATGTTGTTCGTTGAGAATCCGTTCAGCGGCGGCCAGGTCTATTTTATCCTCCGTGACCTTGGTCCACGGCAGGGCGAGAATCCAATCGAGGTAATGGCGGGTCACGGCGTATTCGGCCGCGGCCGGCGGGATTTGCTGCAACCGTTCGAGTTCCTGCTCGGCCACCTTGCGGGCTTCGGCGGGCAGCGAGGTTTTTTCCAGTTGCTCGCGCAACGTCCGCAGTTCGCCGCCGCTGCTTTCCCCTTCGCCCAGCTCGCGCTGGATCGCGCGCAATTGTTCCCGGAGAAAATAATCCCGCTGCGTTTTGGAAATGGACGTGGCCACTTCCGACTGGATTTTCGAACTGAGCGAGAGGACCTCCTGCTCGCGATTGAGCAGGGGCAGCAAGGTATTGAGCCTTTGCTTGACCGAGGGGGTTTCGAGCAGTTTTTGCCGTTCGGCGAGGTCCAGGTTGAGGTTGACCGCCACCAGGTCGCTGAAGTGTCCGGGGTCTTCGGTGTTCAACGCGGCAACCTTCACTTGATCGGAGAGGGCCGGCGAAAGCTTGATGATCTCCTGGAACTGGCTTTGGGCGTTGCGCAGCAGGGCGGTGGTTTCCACCGTGGCCTCCTTCACGTCGCGCAACAACTCATAGCGGGCGACCAGGTAAGGGACCTGCCGGGTGTATTGGGTGATTTTGATGCGCCAGAGCCCTTCAACCAGCACCCGGACCGTGTTGTCCGGAAACTTGAGCATCTTCAGGATGCGCACCGCGCAGCCCACCTCGTAGAGTTCTTCGGGGGCGGGATTTTCCACCTCCGGTTTGCGTTGCAGAACCGCGCCGAGCAGACGGTCGCCCCCCACCGCGTCGTCAATGAGTTGAATGCTGCCGGGCGTTTCCACGAGCAGCGGCGCCACCATGTTGGGGAATATGACAATATCCGACAGCCCGAGCACGGCGAGGGTGTCCGGCAGGGAACGGGAGGAGACGCGCGCCGCGGTCCCCGGGTTGTTGGCCGCGCCCAAAATACTGATAAATTCCGTGTCCGGCGAATCCATCGTCGTCATCGTGGAATTGGACGCTACCCCCGGGAAAAAGTTCAGCGGTTAATCGCCTTCTGAAATTTCCAGTTTATGGTCCGGCGCCGGCGCCTGGGCCAACGGCACATCCACCCGGAGGAAGCCGTTGACATACGCCGCCTTGGCGCGGCTTAAATCGTAACCGGGAGGCAGATTCAGCACTTTCTCGAACGGACCGTAGGTGATTTCCATCATCAGAAACCGGCAATGCGCCGCCCGGCAACTGTCCGGGCGGTTGCCGCTGATCCGCAATCGGTTGCCCTCCAGTGTGACTTCCAGATTTTCGCTGCGCATCCCGGCCAGCTCCACTTTGATCACCAACCCGTCAGCCGTGGTGTAGAGGTCCGTGTTGGGTTCCCAATGCGTTTTGCCGGGCAGATCCCGGGTGACCACCATGGTGGACCGTTCGATGAAATGAACCGAAGAACTCACTTTGCCCATGTTCAAACGAGGCGCGCTGGCCCCCTGTTGTTGATTTTGGAAAATATCATCTTAGCCGCATTTGAGGATGATCCGGCGTTGGCCATCCTTGCGGGCGTGAAATCTGATCGCATCCGTGGACCGGCCCAGCCCCGCGGGGCCGCAACCGCCGCAGGCCATCCCGCCGCCCGTTTTCCGCGCGCGTCGCTGTCCGCGCCACAATAGCGTTGCCGCCAGGACGACGATGCCCAGTGACACCACTTGCTGCCAATCCATGAGCGCAACATAACCCGAATCGTTCTTCCCGCAACAACTGTTTTAGACGGGCTCTGATCGGGAGCCGCCTCGGACAAATTGAGCGATGACGAAAACGGCGTTCGACAGCCCGGCGCGCGCGTGCCTACCCTGCGCCATGCAACCGGATGTTTTTCGCCATCCCTATCGCGTGACTTACGCCGACTGCACCACGGGCAATCATGTGTATTATGCCCGTTACCTGGATTTCCTGGAAGCGGCGCGCAATGAGTTCTTCCGCACGCTGGGCTGTCCGTTTCTCGAATGGCAGGATCAAGGCATCGCCTTTCCCGTAATCGAATGTCGTCTCCGCTATCGGTCCCCGGCGCGCTATGACGATTTGTTGAGCCTCGAAATCTGGCCCACGCGGGCGGAGGGAATCCGGCTGGATTTTGCCTATTGCATCCGGAAATCAGCCGGCCCGCTGATCCTTGAAGCCGAGACGTTGCACGTCTGCACCGGAAGCCATGAGAAGCCCAAACGGCTTCCTGGCGAACTGTGCAACCGGCTTCAGCCCTTCCTCCGTTCCGCTGCCCGCTGAGGCGCGGAAGCCGACCAGGTTCGTTTGAAACAAGTTTGCGGCGCGATTCGTGACCTGCGTTACTCTTGGGGAACTTGAGCGGCCGCAGGCTGGCCCCAGCCGCGAGGCTTGAACCGATTGCCAACGAATCCTACTCTCGGCGCCGGTTCAACGAATTCGATTCTCAAGCGCGTTTATGAACAAGACCTTGCCACTGATCGCCATCCTAACCTGCGGCGGCCTCCACGCTGGTGCGGCGGCGCCGCTGAGCTACGCGGACCTCGTCCAACGCCTGACCGATTTGGAGCATCTCGCCACCCTGCCGGCGCCGGGGGAAACCACGAAACAATGGTCTAGCTACGATCGCGCCAGCCAATATGACGAGGCGACCGGGAAATATCTCGGATGGGACGCCAATGGGGATGGCCACGGCATCATTCGCCGTGAAAACGGCCGGCAGGTCCTCGCCGAGATGGACGGGCCGGGCGTGATCTGGCGCATCTGGTCCGCCACACCCAAGACCGGGCATGTCCGCATTTATCTCGACGGCGTGAGTGAACCGGCGATGGACCTGCCGTTCGTCGGTTATTTCGACCGGCAGCACCCTCCTTTTACCCGGCCATCGCTCGTTTACACCGCCGCCCGGGGATGGAACAATTACACGCCCATTCCTTACCAAAAATCGTGCAAAATCGTCGCCGACGACGGCTGGGGTGATTACTACCAATTCGTTTATACCCGCTTTGCGCCGGGCACCACCGTGCCGACTTTTACCCGCGACCTGAGCGCCGCGGACAATGCCGCGTTGGACGCCCTCGACCGGCGACTGGCGCGCTGCGGTCCGCGTGAACCCGGTCCCGGGCACATTGTGAAATCAGGGGAACGCCGTCTCAACGCCCATGGCGGCAACTTCGCCGAGCAATGCAAAGGCCCGGCGGCCATCTCGCTCATTCGAATCAAAGTGGCCGATCTGCCTGCCCCGCCCGCCGATCAGGACGTGCTGCGCGAATTGGTGTTGCAGATCAAATGGGACGGGCAATCCCGGGCCAGCGTCTGGGCGCCGCTGGGCGATTTTTTCGGGAGCGCGCCCGGTCGGAATGTGTATCGCTCCTTCCCGTGCGGCATGACCCGCGACGGTTGGTTCTACGCCAACTGGTTCATGCCGTTCGCGCGGTCCGCCGAAGTGACCCTGCGCAATGAAGGTCCCCAGGCCCGGAAGGTGCAGTTTGAAATTTTTACCGAGCCGTTGAAACGTCCCGCCGCGGATTACGCCCGGTTCCATGTCAAATGGCATCGCGACGAATTCCTGCCCACCGTCCCGGAACGCTGGATTGACTGGCCGCTCCTCAAAACCTGGGGCCGCGGACGGTTCGCCGGCGTCATGCTGCATGTCTGGAATCCGCGCGGAAGCTGGTGGGGCGAGGGCGACGAAAAGTTCTTCGTGGACGGCGAGAAATTCCCTTCCACCTTCGGCACGGGCTCGGAGGATTATTTCGGTTATGCCTGGTGTTCGCCGCAGCTTTTCCAACGTCCTTTCCACAACCAGACCCGCAACGATGGCAACAATAAAGGCCACATTTCCGTCAATCGCTGGCACATCGCCGATCAGATACCCTTCCAGCAATCGTTCGACGGCTACCTCGAAAAATATTATCCCAACGCCCGTCCCACTCTCTACGCCGCGACCGTGTTTTGGTATCTCGAACCGGACGGAGACGATCCCTACGCGCCCGTGGCGCTGCCGGACCGTCGGGATTATTATGTGCAACCGGTTCGAACGAAGAAACCGGGCGTCCTCGAAGGCGAGGACTTGAAAGTGCTCGCCTGCACCGCCGGGAATCCGCACGAACAAGACCTGATCGTTTTCGGCGATCAATGGAGCAATGACGCGCATCTCTGGTGGGTGGAATCCAAACCCGGAGACCGGCTCGTTCTCGCGTTGCCGGTCGCGCGGGCTGGTCGCTATCAACTGGCCGCGCGCTTCACCAAGGCGAAGGATTACGGCATCGTGCAACTCGCGTTAAACGGCGTCAACCTCGGCGGCCCGATGGATTTCTACCATCCCAGCGTGATCCCGACGGATGAATTGGACTTGGGCGCGCACGATCTCGTCGCCGGCGAGAACCGGTTCACGGTCGAAATCACCGGCGCCAACGCCCAGGCCGTGAAGCATTACATGTTCGGACTGGATTACGTGAGGTTGACCCCGGCGGATTGAGTAAATCCAGCGGGCCTTTTTTGAACGTCACCGTCAGCAAACTGCTCTAACTATCATGCAGAATCTCCGTCTGAAATCGGAGCGGGCCGGTCCGCCTGGCTCGAACGCCCGGAGTGGGATGTCCCGACCAGTTACATGGGTGCTGACTGCGGGCGTTGTTTTGATCATCGGCATCATCTGGGTAGGCATCCGGTCGCGAAAACCGGATTCCATGCCGCCGGACAGTCCCCGCACGGCGGTCACCGACACTTTCGGAAGGAAAACACCGCGCCAATTTACCGGCGATCCGCGATGGGGCCGGCGCCATCCCCCGGCGCAAGTCGCTCCCGAACAAATCGTGGCCGGGAAACTGAGCCAATACGCCCGGCTGCGTCGGGATTTGGGCCGTCGCATGGCGGAAAAACTCGGCGTTGAATTTACCCCGGAGATGGAACGTTTCTTCGACGCGATCGAGTCCGGAGATTGGGAGGAAACCCAATCCCTGGCCGGGGTGTTGCTCGGAGTCGGCAAAACTTCCGAGTCCCCGGAGTCGCCCCCGAACCACCCATTACGGCCCGTGCTGATGGAGGCTTGGGGGGTGGCCGAGGTTGCGCATCAATGGCCGGCACAAGCGTTGCTGGATTACGGCGCGCGGATTTTGGAGACGCTTGAACCCGGCACGATTTACCTGGGTGGCACCGATCCCGGACGCTTCATTCCCACATTGCTGAACGAAACCACCGACGGCGACCGCCACATTGTCCTGACTCAAAATGCGCTCGCGGACCATCAGTATCTGGAGTATTTGGCATGTCTTTACCCCGATCAACTTGCCGGGCTTACTGTGGAGGATTCCCAACGCGCTTTTAATGACTACCTGAGCGATGCCCGCCGCCGCTGGCAGCACGATCAGCAATTTCCCGATGAACCCAAACAGGTGGGGGCCAACGAAGGCATTCAAGCTACCGCCGGCGGCGGCATGGCAATTTCCGGTTCGGTCGCCGTCATGCAGATCAATGGACTTCTGTTGGAAACGCTCATGGCGAAGAACCCCGCGGCGGGATTCATGTTGGAAGAATCTTTGCCAATCCCCTCGACCTACCGCGGCGGGGCGGTGGCGGGCCCGCTCATCCGGCTGCAAGCGGTCGAGGGCGGCGGGCCCATGCCGGCCGAAACGGCGCAACAGGCGTTGCGTTACTGGCTGGATACCGGCGCGCAAGTCATGGCGGATGCCGCCTGGTTCGAATCCACGGACCTGCGCAATGCCTACGCCAAACTGGCCGAAGGGCAGGCGAACCTGCTGGCGTATCAGAATTTTAATCGTGAAGCCGATCAGCTCTACCAGATGGCCCACCAGCTCTCCCCGACGGCTCTGCCGCCCGTTGAACGGTATGCGGAGTTTTTGCGGCAACAGGGACGTCAAGGCGAGGCGTTGCAGGTTTTGGACACTTACGCGCGGGCGAATCCCGATCAGCAAGCCGAGACGCTGAAAGTGCGACAACGCCTGGCGGAGGCCGCCCCGGCTTCGCCCTGAAACCCCGCCGGGTTGGACGGAGGGCGCGGAAGTTGTTCCGGTTGTCGCCGGTTCCTGCTACCTTCTCCGGTGATGTCCGACACGCTGGTCGTCAACGAAATCTACCTGAGTCTGCAAGGGGAAAGCACCTTTGCCGGGTTGCCTTGTGTTTTCGTGCGGCTCACCGG
>MWDV01000290.1 GCA_002070715.1 Verrucomicrobia bacterium ADurb.Bin118 | reverse complement strand
CCCGTTCCCGGCCGATGCGTTCGGCATTCCGATTGTCGTGTCCGAGCACGTCAAGACGGACGAATCCGCGCTGGTGACGACCACCACGACCACCACGACCACCACGACCGTCACCACTTAATCACCCACAGCCAAGGGGCCGCCGCCGCTACCTCCTGGCGGCTGCGGCCCATGGCCCCCTCACCAATGGGCATATTCTCCAGATCCTTCGAGGCGATGTTTGCCACGCAGCCAACCATGCGGGCGAGCATCCGAATCGGTCGCAAGCAACTGGACAGATGCCTATGCGGTCGTTTCGATACAACGCGAACGAACACGGAAGAGGGTCAGTTGATGGCGGTTGCGTCGTTGATCAAGGTACTAGAGGCCGATTGGGTTGAGGCGTTTGGGAATGGGAAGCCGGAAGGCCAGGCGATTTTGTTCCAGCGTCCAGGTGATGCTGGGTGGAAGCCCGCGCGGATTGTGGCCGTCAGCGACCCCATTGACGGAATTTACGGCCTCACCCTCGAAGCGGAGTACGCCTGATGCCCCTGGCCGCGTCAATCGAGTTTCCCCGCGCCGACGTGGACGCGCTGTTCCGGCAGATCGACCGGGCGCAGAAGGATTTGGGGCGGCACCTGATCCATGCTCTTAACTCTGCCGCCGTGTTCCTTTCCCGGTCTCTGTCAGCATCGACGAAAAAGGCACCGAAAAAACGCCGCGTCTACAAAACAACACTGGCCCGCATGGGGATGAAGGGGTGGAAGGGAAAGGCGGCGCGGAGGTATTTGGCGGAGGCGAAAAAAAAGGGAATATGGGGCGTCGACGTTTGGCGCAACGGGAAAAAGGAGTTTGTGCCGATTGGGAAGGGCGAAACCAGAACCGTTGAGGTGTTGTCAAAGCAAGGCGTTCGGCTGGTCAAAAACCTCAATTCCGGCAAGATCGTACACCATTCAAAGGCGGAACAGGAGTTTGACACGCAAACGCGGACTGGGGCTGCGGCGTCGAACCTCGTTAAAATTCGTGCGAGTGGGCTTGCAAAAACCACATGGGCCAGAATTACGCGAAATGTTGCCGGGACTGTTTCCCCCAACCTGTCCGGCGCTGCGGCAAACATTGTGGGCATTGCAAACAAAGCCGGGAAGTACACGAAGGGTAAAGACTTTGTGCGGATGGAAAACCGCCTGCGATATGCCCGGTCTGCCCTTGGTGAAAACATTAACAAGCCGATGAACGAGGCTATGTACCGGGCGGCTAAAGCAATGGAGGCGACAATCGACAAGCACCTTATTGAAAAAATCCAATCACGGGCCGCAACGAGGGTGTCCGCATGAACACAGCCGCCGCAATCGAGATCGCTGTTGCCGCCGTGTTGCGCCAGTTCGCCACGCTGGGCGAGGGCGTAGTGGTTCGCCCCTGGCAGTCGCTGGCATCCGACCCGACGTGGAAGGCCAGCAAGGACCGCTCGTTCCCGATGGTCAGCGTCCAATGCACCGCCCCCGCCACGGAAGACGGCAACCCGGCAATCCAGATCGCCACTTGCCGCGTCATCTGCGGGACATGGAACGACGACGATCAAGACCATTCGCAGGTCCGCGCCATGTACGAAGAAGCCGAGCGGGTGTTGATGGAGTTGTTCGGGGCATTCCGCACTGGCAACGATGCGGACGATGTTTACGCCGCATTTAAAGCCGAACTAGAAGCCAACGCCAACGCTACCACGTTCGCCGATTGGGCGTTGCGCTGGGAGGGCGGGGACGCACCCATGAGTGGCGACGGGGCAAATTTCATGAGCGTGTCGATTGTCGTTCACTTTAGAAACCCTGCGTTCTGCTAACGGAGAAACAAAATGGAAAAAGAGATCGAAATGGAAAAAGGCGGGGCGCGGGTGTCCGTGCCGTCGAAGCGCGTTGGGGCTATGTCCCGGCGCGGGTGGAAAGAAGTCAAGGCGACGGCTGACAAGCCCGCCAAAGCGGCCGTAGCGGCCGAGAAGGAAGGGTAAAATGGCAGCTGTTTGGGGTGCTACTGGATTAGGGCATGGTGCGCTTGAGGGCTGGGAAATCCAGAGTGTCACTGTTTCAGAAGACAACAAGCGCGGCACCGCGCCCGATAAAATCGGGAACGTGGCAGCGTCAAAGCTGTATGATGACACGCAACAGGTGACGACGACCTACAAGGCGACGGTGAAAACCGCCCCGTCGATTCCTTCACACATCGGCGCGGACATCAACGGAATCACCACCACGCAGATCAGCGTATCGACGGACTCGGAAGACTTTGCCACGATGACGCTGACCGGGCATGTCCACACTGATGGCGAGCATGGAACCTGCAAGACCGTTGCCCACGGCATGAAACTTGACCGGGGCTTCGGCGCGTCTGACTTCGGCGTGACTGGTGGTGAGTCTGTTCGTTCCAGCGAACTGACGATCACTTGTGAGCACGCCGAAGTTCCAAATGCGGAAGGCGCCACCGCGGCCGGGGAAAACTACAACCCCCGAATCGAAATTTCCGTTAGGGTGCTGGGGTCGTCTCCCAGCCTGCCGGGAGGGTTCGACCGCATGACGGACGCGCTGGAGGGTGCCAGCGAAGACTTCCAATACACGACCATCGCCGGAATCAAGTCGCTGGCGTTTACCTAATCGGGGCCGCGATGCTGGTGGAGCGTCCAAAGGTCCGGGCCATTGTAGAGGCCGCAGTCGAAGAGATCGAGGCGGCGGGCGTTAAGGCGTCCGTTGCCGACATCCTCTGGCTGGCGCACCTTGCCGAGCGCAACTGCCAGCCGAACCGTGCTGACCCGATGGATGACTTTCACGTCCCCGTGCGGTGCGGAAGGGCAAAACTCCACCGCCTGACCATTGCCGGGGACATCTGGTTGCGGGAGTG
>MWDV01000289.1 GCA_002070715.1 Verrucomicrobia bacterium ADurb.Bin118 | reverse complement strand
GAGCGTTCTTCCCGGAAATAGTTCAGTGAACAGGGCGTCCTTGTAGGCTTGAAGGACGGTGCGGATTTGCGAGGGGACGACAACGGAGCGGTCGAGATCCCCGGCTTGATATTCAAGGTCTTCGTCGAGGCGCTGCCAGCGAATCGCCCGCGTTTCCTTCGAGCGTTTGTCCACGTAGAATCCTTTTTCCACCTTGCCGCCGCGTTCGGTGGTCTCGGTGCGGATGCGATAAACTTCGTAGCCGACGTTGACACCATCGGCCACGGCGCGCTCGTGATTGTATTCCATCACGAGATTCTGGTTAAAGAAGCCGATGGTCTGCTTGGAGGGCGTGGCGGTGAGGCCGATGAGGAAGCTGTCGAAGTATTCGAGCACCTGCCGCCAGAGATTGTAGATCGAGCGGTGACATTCATCGGTGATGATGAAGTCGAACGCTTCGATGGGAATCTGCGCGTTGTATTTTACTTCGCGAGGCCGGTCATCGGCGACGGAAAGTTCAAAGCCGGATTTCTCGTCAATATCCTCGTCCAGTTCCTCGCCGCGCAGGATCGAATAAAGACGCTGGATGGTGCAAATCGTCACGCGGGCCACGGAATCCAACTGGTTGGAAGTGAGGTGCTGGACGTTATACAACTCGGTGAACTTGCGCCCGGTATCCGGCGTGACGAATTGCTGAAACTCGGCGAGCGCCTGCCGGCCAAGGTTGGCGCGGTCCACGAGAAACAGAACGCGCTTTGCGCCCGCATGCTTGATCAGCCGGTACGTGAACGCGCAAGCCGTGTAAGTCTTGCCGGCGCCGGTGGCCATTTGGATCAGCGCGCGCGGGTCGCCTTGGGCGAACGATTTCTCCAAATTCGTGATGGCTTCGATCTGACAGGTCCGCATGCCGGTCGTATCGAGTGGGTGCCGCTCCGGCATGACGGCGAGTTTGGCGCGGAGAGTGCGTGAATCCTGCAACATTGCGGCCAGACTTTCGGGACGGTGGAAAGCGAATACCCGCCGGGAACGAGGCTCAGGATCGCGTTCATCGCGGAAGTAGGTCTCAACTCCGGTGGATTCGTACAGGAAGGGGAGCGGTCCTGCCGGCCTGAGAAAATCGGGTAGATTCACGGCGTAATGGCTCGATTGTTCCGCCACCCCGGACAGCAGCGTGCCTTTCTTCTTGGCTTCGATAACGCCGACGGCTTGGCGATCTACGAGCAGGAGATAATCGCACGTCCCCGATTGGAGCGGGACTTCGCGGATGGCAATACCCCGACCCGCGCTCAGATTGATCTGCTTGTAATCCTGCAGCACCCAGCCGCACTGGCATAGCAGGCCGTCAATTGTCGCTCGCGCTTTTCCTTCCGGGGCCATCTTCTTGCAAAGCTGCGGCGGGATGCTGGCAAAGAGAAGACAACAGAACAAGCAACAACAGCGGCGGATGGCCTCTCCTCCGACGCGCCGGCATTCGGGAAAATAGGGAAATTGGATTCCGGCTTGCCTGGCCGGGGTGGCTTTGGTCAAATGAAACCACGTTCTCGCAGCAATCGCGCATGCAAAACCATCCCAAGCATTACTGTGGTGTCTTCGGTGTTTACGGACATCCGAGGGCGGCGGAATTAACCTATTACGGACTGTTTGCCCTCCAGCATCGGGGGCAGGAAAGCGCCGGCATCGTCTCCTCCGATGGCACGGGTTTTCATGTCCACAAGGGCATGGGTCTGGTGCCCCAGGTGTTCAACTCGACCGTGTTGCAAAAGCTTTCCGGCACGCTCGCCATCGGGCACACCCGCTATTCCACCGCCGGGTCCGCCCATTTCCGCAACTGCCAGCCGCTCACGGTGGATTGTGCCCGCGGCCAGATCGCCATCGGTCACAACGGCAGTCTGACCAACGCCGCCCAGTTGCGCGAGGAACTGGAACTTAACGGCTCAATCTTCCAAACCACCGCCGACAGCGAAATCATTCTGCACCTGCTGGCGCAGCCGGATTACAACGGTTCGGCGGACACCCTCGGCCAGACGATGCGGCGGATTCAGGGCGCGTTCTCGCTCGTCATTTTGACCGAGCGGGAACTCATTGGGGTGCGGGATCCGCACGGTTTTCGCCCACTCTCCTTGGGCCGCGTGGAGAATGCCTGGGTGCTCTCCAGCGAGACCTGTGCCTTCGATCTCATCCACGCCGAGTTCGTGCGCGACATCCAGCCGGGCGAAATCGTGATCATCAATGACCAGGGCATTCACAGCGTGCCGATTTCTCCAGAACCACAAGCCCGGGCGTTGTGCGTGTTTGAATACGTCTATTTCGCGCGGCCGGACAGCACCATTGCGGGACGCAACGTGCATCAGGCCCGGGTGGAAATGGGCCGGCAGCTGGCCCGTGAACATCCGGTGAAAGCCGACCTGGTAATCCCCGTGCCGGATAGCGGCACCTGCGCGGCGCTCGGTTTTTCGCAGGAATCCGGCATCCCTTTCGAGATGGCGTTCGTGCGCAATCACTACGTGGGCCGCAGTTTTTTGCAGCCGTCGCAACTCATCCGGGATTTCAACGTGCGCGTGAAGCTGAACCTCATCACGGAACTGGTGAAGGGCAAACGGGTGGTGGTGGTGGACGATTCCATCGTGCGCGGAACGACCTGCCGGACGCGGGTCAACACACTCAAGGAAGCCGGGGCG
>MWDV01000288.1 GCA_002070715.1 Verrucomicrobia bacterium ADurb.Bin118 | reverse complement strand
GGCCCAGGAAATCAAGATTGTCAAAGACGCCTGGCTGCCGGGCGTGACCCAACCCGTGCCGATTACGATCAGCGGTTTCTCCGGAGAGGTGGCGACGGTGCTGCGGTTCGACTTGGAAGTCGCGGGCTTCAAGTTCAGTCGCCCGGAGGAGGCGCAATTCGAGGTCACCGGCAGCAACAGCGGCAGCGTCCAGGGCGCGTTGGTGGATCGCATCAACAAGGCCTCGATCTTTTCCCGGACCTACAGCGGCGGATCGTTGCGGCGGCAGGCTCATGCGTTGGCCGACGACATCGTGCTCGCCGTCACCGGCCAGAAAGGGGTTGCCCAGACGCGTATCGCGTTCAAGGTGGACACCGGCCAGACCAGCGAGATTTACGTGAGTGATTACGATGGATTTGGCGCCCAACCGATCACCCAGGACCAATCCATTGTGGCGGCGCCCGCGTGGACGCCCGGCCAGTCCGTCCTCTACTATACCTCCTACAAATTTGATAATCCGGACGTGTTCCGCCACGACCTGAGCACCGGCCAACGCCGCGCCATTTCGCGGCAACCGGGTTTGAACACCAGCGCCGCCGTCTCGCCGGACGGCCGCCGCGTGGCCTTGATTCTGAGCAAGGACGGGGCGCCGGACTTGTATGTTTGCGACGCGGACGGCGGGAATGTGCTGCGGTTGACGCGCACCCGCGAGGACGATTCCTCGCCCTGCTGGTCGCCGGATGGGCAATGGATTTGTTTCGCCACAAAAAACAAAGGTCGGCGGTTGTTGTGCAAAGTCCCCGCCACCGGCGGGGAAGTGCAACCGATTGCCACCAAGGGGGTCTCCAACCCCTCCGAGCCGGACTGGTCGCCGGACGGCCGGTGGATTGTCTTCACGGCGCAGATGGGCGGTTTTGAACTTTGCGTCGTGCCGGCCTCCGGCGGCGCGGCAACCGTTCTCGTCAGCGGCGAAGATCCGTCCTGGGCGCCCAACTCCCGGACGGTGGTCTTCACCCGCCGGCGGGGGGGAAACCGCGCGTTGTCTTTGCTTGACGTGCCCACGAAACAAGTTAAGGATGTCCCCCGTGTTTTGGGGAGCAACTCGCAACCCGGTTGGGCCCGATAAAAAAAGCCCAACGTTTAACAAACAACCAAAATGAAAAGCGTAAAATTTCTGAACCTCGTTGTTCTCGGAGTGGTACTCGCCCTGCCACTCGTCGGCTGTAAAAGAAACCCCAACCGGATTACGCCTATCCCCGCCGGCCAACGCGTCGGCCCCGTCAAAGATCCGGGCGCGGGCGCCATCCTCAAACCCGACGCGGGAAGCCGCGGCACGCCCATGCAGGATCCGGAAATCGGTTGGGCGCCGACCGGCACCGACCAATACCAAGGCTGGCCGGAAGATCGGGATTTCTTCGAAGCGCAAACGGTCTATTTCGATTTTGACAGCTCCGTCGTGAAAGGCAGCGAGCAGTCGAAGACGGGGATCGTGGCGGCTCACTTACGGGCCAATCCCTCCCACGCAGTGAAGATCGAAGGTCACTGCGACGAACGCGGCACCGAAGAATACAACCGGGCCCTGGGCGAGCGGCGGGCGCTAGCGGTCCGGGAAACCTTGATCGCCGACGGCGTGGCGCCGGAACGCATCTTGACCATCAGCTACGGGGAGGACCGGCCGGCGGACCCGGGACACAACGAAGCGGCCTGGCGCAAAAATCGGCGGGGCGAATTTCTGTTGCTGACGCCTCCGTGAGCGGCGGATCGGGCCGCGCGGGGTTTTGTCCCTTTACTCACCGGGGCGACCGGTTTAAGTTGCCCCGGTATGAGTGCGAGGGTGAATTGCCGGGAAACCGGCCCGCGCCGCAACAATGACGCGACGTGGTGACCGCCCAAGCGGCCCTCTTGGCGGGGGCCAAACAACGAATAGACTGCAAACATGAACGTGTACACTCTGGCTTTTCTGGGTTGGCCCGAAATCGTGGCCATCCTCGCGGTGGTGTTGCTGCTTTTTGGGGCGAAGAAACTGCCCGAACTGGCCCGCGGTTTGGGTAAGGGAATTACGGAATTCAAGAAAGCTTCGCGCGAGGTGCAGGAGGAAATCGAACGCGCCATTGAAGAACCGCCGCCTCCGCCCCGCGCCTCCACGACTCGGCAAATCCCCGCCAACGAATCCCAGTCCCAGTCCCAGTCTCCACCGCAAGACTGAAGACGGTCCCAGCCGGGTACTGCACGATGGCCAGCGATCCCGAGGATCTGCCGCTGGAGACGGAAGAGGCGGAAGGCGGCCCCGTTAAATCGTTCCTCGAACACCTCGAGGATCTGCGTTGGACCCTGATCAAGGTCATCACCTCGCTGGCGGTGGCCATGATCATGTGCCTCGTCGGCGGCAATTACCTCGTCCGGTTCCTCACCTATCCGCTGCGCGTGGCGACGCGCCTGCAAGCGGCCAATCCCGGGGACACCGTCGCCATTGAATGGGGAACGAACGTTCTCAATAAAGTCGCCCGCACTAATCTGGCGGGCCTGCTGCCGGCGGACGCAACCAACGTCCAGGCGTTCCTGGTGGTGCCCAAATCCGTCAACGGCGAAATCGTGTTGACCTTGCAGCCCGAGGCCGCCGCGCACGTGGATGATCCAGATTCATTCGTACTGCTGAAAAATTACAGTCCCATCAGCGCGTTCATGGTGGCCATCAAGCTGGCCTTGTACGGCGGGCTGGTATTGGCGCTACCGTTCATGCTCTATTTCATCGGCCAGTTCGTGCTGCCCGCCTTGAAGGTTAAGGAAAAGGA
>MWDV01000287.1 GCA_002070715.1 Verrucomicrobia bacterium ADurb.Bin118 | reverse complement strand
TGATGCAATACGGCCAAATTGATAATCTGGTCATCACCGTCGGTCCGGAAACCGGCGTCATTTTGCCGCCGACGATAACGGACGTTCGCCCGGTTAATCACACCATCGCCGCAGTGGCGGATGGCGTCCAATTCACGGTCCAGTCGCCAGTGCCCTTGGCCGAATCCGACATCGCCCTGCGGCTGAACGACAATCCGGTCAGTCTCAGTTTTTCCGGGGAGGCGACCGATTTAACCGCCACCCACGCGCCGTTGGCGCCCGGGAATTATACGATGAACATTCAGGCCACCAACCTGGCGGGGACGGCACAATGGCTGGCCCAATTCATCGCCGCCGACGAGCCATGGATGTATCACCCCAGTGCGGGTTGGGTTGACCCATGGCAATGGACCACCAGTATGGCCACTTGGGAAACGGCGGCACCTATGGACACCTCCGGCTATCTCCATTATGATGTTCTCGATGTCGGCGTGCGGAATGCGATCCGTCAATTCACCGACCGCCCCGGGGTGGACCTGAATTCGCCACACCTGATTCGTTGGAAGTTCCGGTTGGTCGAAGACGCATTTGCGACGAATTTTGACAGCTTCAATGACCGGATTCACTTCTATGGACGCAATGCCGCGCGGCCCACAGGCGGCACTGATTCCAGCACCAGTTGGTCCATCATGGCCACCGGCAACGAACAAACTTCCGGCTCAGGCGTCTATGCCGGCCAGACATTCTACCTCTTTGACAACGTGGATGGCACCGGCGGACTTAAGCTGGCCAATTTGGTTGATAGCCACATCGCCGTGGTGCCGGGGCACATCTACGCGTTTGAGGTGACGGTGTTTCCCGCCGATGGCAGTTATACTGTAGCGATTCAGGATTTGACGAGCGACGCCTCGTTCCAGAGCGCCACGCCACACAAATACCGTGCCGCAGGCGTGACGGCGACCAGTCATAACTACCTGCACTTTGGGGTGCAAACTGCCCCGGCCACCGATCCCCGCGCTTTTGATCTCGATACGGTCGAGATTTTACCCGCGCTGCAACCGATGGAGTTGCTCCATCCGGCCCATGACGGGACGGCTTTCTCGTTCTCGTTTGTTTCCCGCGACGGCACGACCTACTACGCGGAATACGCTACGGAACTGCCCCCCACTCAGTGGCATCCTTTGGCCACAATTTCCGGCGATGGCTCGGCCAAGACCGTAACCGATGCCAACGCCACCGGAGGTCAACGTTACTACCGGGTGCGTGCCCAGTGACCCGGTGGCCTCTTCTCGCAACGCTTCGCCCGGGAACCTCGCGGACCCGGGCGAAGCGCTCATCTCCATTCCTCACGTGTAACCCGGCGGATCCCCATTTGGCCGGCTTGAATTGATTGTGAAATATATTCCTGTCCTGTTCCTCTCGTTTGCGTTGTCCGGGGCGGCCGCCCTGGCGCAAGGCCAGTCGGCGCCTTGGGTGTTAAAACCCGGCGTGGTGACCCGCGGAGAACGCCCGTCCACTTGGACGTTGGATTTGCGCAATAAAACCGCGGCACGCGCCGCCGACGAAGCAGTCCGGCTCAGCAACCGCCTGTATGGTCCGCGCCAGGGGGATTTATCCCAGCCGTTGGTTCTGCAAACCGATTTTCCCGCGCCGAAGGTGCTGGCTTTTGAATTGAGCGCCATATCCATGGGGGGCGGGGACCTGACCATCCGCACCAACGGCCAGCTCGTGCATCGTCAACGCTGGCCCGCCGCCCGGAGCACGCATCGGCCGCAACGGCTCTGTTACATCCCGTTGCCCGCCGGCCCGGTCACGGTGCGATTCGAATGCACCCATCCCGGCGGAGTGGTGGTAATTGACCGTTATTTGATTGCGGATACGCCGGCGCAACTGCCGTCGCAACCGCCGGCGCTGCCGTTCGCTTCCCTGAAAGTGACGGACGGCGGTCCTGCGATCCAAACCGATTTCAAGGGAGATCCGTCGCGGCCCGATGACGGCTATCGCGGCATCTGGTTCACGCTGGGACAGTTTTCCGAGTATGGAGACAAATACTCCGGCGGCCTGGGCACCTACACCGCCAACCATCTACCCTTGGCCGTTTACGCGCCTCAAGTGGATAAAACCTTCTTCGTCTATGGCGGCACCCGCAAAGACAAACGGCATCTCCTGATCATGGCGTCGTATTACGACCACGCGAAGAACGTGGTGCCCCGCCCGACCATTGTTCATGATAAACAAGGCGTGAATGATCCCCACGACAATCCCAGCATGAACCTGGATGATCAGGGTTATATCTGGGTGTTCATCAGCGGCCGCGGGCGGGTGCGACCCGGATTCAAATACCGCAGCGTCCGCCCCTATGACGTCTCGGAGTTCACCCTGATTCGGCAGGAGGAATTCACCTATCCGCAACCGTGGTTTGTGCCGGGCCGGGGATTTTTCCACCTGTTCACCAAATACACCGGGGTGCGCGAACTCTATTGGGAAACCAGCCCCGACGGCGTGACTTGGACCGACGATCAGAAGCTGGCCGGTCTGGGCGGGCACTATCAGATCAGCGGCGAATATCAAGGGAAGATCGGAACATTCTTCAACCGGCATCCCGGCGGCAGCGTGGACAAACGCACGGACCTTTACTACCTGCAAACCACTGATTGGGGGCGAACTTGGACCACGGTGGATGGCCGGCCCGTGCCGGTGCCGTTGACGAATGACGACAATCCGGCGCGGGTCATTGAGTATTCCGCGCAGAAGAAACTGATGTACACGATTGACCTGAACTTCGACTTGCAAGGGCACCCGGTGCTGCTTTACATCGTCAGCCCCGGGTACCAGGCGGGGCCGGCCAACAACCCGCG
>MWDV01000286.1 GCA_002070715.1 Verrucomicrobia bacterium ADurb.Bin118 | reverse complement strand
GTCC
This sequence comes from Verrucomicrobia bacterium ADurb.Bin118, assembly GCA_002070715.1. Classification (GTDB taxonomy): domain Bacteria; phylum Verrucomicrobiota; class Verrucomicrobiia; order Limisphaerales; family MWDV01; genus MWDV01. The sequence goes on along the minus strand of MWDV01000286.1, from coordinate 2,585 downwards.
CATATCTCCCATCCCGGCGGGAGCACCTCCTCGGCTCGCTCCACCACGTAATCCACCCCCAACGAGGTGTCAAACCACACCTCGACCTCCATCCCCACCTGCCGGGCGGAAACAGACAGCTTAGGTTTGGGACTGGTGATATTACCCGCGAAGGACTCCGTCTGATCCAATGCCGTCAGGAAATGCAGACGGTCGTTCTCCAAATCCGGTGGTGGCAGGAAGCTGCCGGAACAACTGCCTGCGGCGCTTAAGGTTCCGCTGTAAACCAGCGTGTCATCTAAGTAAAGCTGCACCGGCTGATTGGGTGACATCCGCGTGAGCGTGAACGGATACGGCACGCCGGCCTGCGGCACACCGCTCCCGTAGAGTCGCAGATCTGGCCGGTGCGCATAGAGCATTTGATCAAACGTCAGTTCCACCGTGTCGAAGAATTCCGCCGCAATGCCCGCCGCAGCCACAATGGGCACCTGCGGCGCCGTCAACGCCAGCATGTCCTTGGGCACTTGAAAGGCAATGGTGGTGCTGATGGGAACCGTGGGCCCCTCCCGGTCGTTGAACTCATCCTCCGTCAGCAGTTCGATCGGCCCGGCAACGGCCTCGCCGGAGGCATCATTGGGTCCACCACAAACCCCTGCACCAGCAGCGGCCCCGGCTCCGTGGGCCGCGACACCTGCACTCGCACAATCCGGTCTATCCCCGCCCGCCCCGCGTAGCTGACGCCGGTGAGAAGATTGTTATCGGTATCCAGGCCCAGGGCATACAACGCCTCCAGCGTGCCCTCGGACGGCATGACGCCGCCCACTCCCAGGGAGACAGTAAGGGTCGGCACGCCCTGTTCCGAGCCGACCCAGACCCTTTGCAGGTCGTGAATGTCCTTCACGTCGCCGCCGTGCCCCCCGCTGGAAATCGCGTCCCCATGATCATCCCGCGCCGCGCCCGATTGCACCAGGTAGACGACGGCCGGGTGATTTTCCTTGAACTGCCGCGCGCTGAATCCGAATTTGGTCACCTCCTTGTTCATCTCCTCAATCTGGAGCTTGGTCAGGTTCGTGGCGCCAGGGGTGTTCTTCGGGGCCATCAGGTTCTTGTTGCCTAGCGGGCCCTCGATGTCCATGCGGGTGTGTCCATTCGTGTCCGCGTAGGTGTTATTCGTGATCTCGTACTTCCCGCACAACGTGAACACATGCGCCGCCTCGTGCGCGATGGTCTGCGCGGTGTCGTTGGTGCTCCCATACTTTTGCACGATAATCGTCGGGTCGCGATGCACCGCGACTCCGATGTTGCTCGCATTGGTTGCGTTGACCTGCTGGCCGAACGAGATCTTCATCCCCGTGCTCCCCGGCAGTCCCGCCACTTCCTTGCCGCCAAATGTGCGGATTGCGTACCGCTCGGGCCCGGTGAATACCCCGTCGCCATCGTCCCCGTTGTTGGCGTTGGTCACGGGATCGTAGATCTTCACCGGCACCAACCGGATGTTGGCCTGGCCCAGGATTTTGTTCGCCTCGGCAATGGCGCCCGCAATGTATTGCGTTGACACATTGGCGTTGGAGTAAACATTCACAATGACGGGGACATGAGTGCCTTGCGCCGGGGTTTGCGGCGCTGCGACAGACACCGTCACGGGCAACATAGCCGCCGCCAACAAGGCGATGGCGAAACTTAAAGGCGGCGCCCGGCGCGGGACGCCGTTGGTCCGTCCTGGTATAAACGGGTAGTTATTCATGGTGTGCAGTCCTTTCCTACGTTGACCGTAAAACACGTGACTCCAAGCGGACGCTTGCGGCTGGCGGGTTGGTATAGAAGTTCGCCCTTCTGTCTTTCTCTCCAACACCCGCATGGCTTGCGTGGTTGCAGATCCACATGTTCGACAGGCTTGTTGGCGGGGTGGCGGCCCGACCATCCCATTGGCCTCCGAAATCAGTCCGATTCCGGACCCTTTTCGAAGCCCCCACCTCTCAAGGCAGGATCAAGGCAGGAGCTTCATCAAGATTTCACACTCTTCGAGCGACTTGGTCAAGAATAATGTGGCAAGAAATTTCAATGCGAGTTGACTCAAGTTAAATGTTACCGGGGCGTGGGGGTGGACGAGGGGTCGAATTGACTCACCATACATATAACTTAAGAAAGGGAAGGGGGTATGGGGGAGGGGCCGGTTGACTCATAATTGGGCTTGCCGAGAGGAAAGCAGGCATTATGGGCCGAAAGTCGAAACAAGAGTATCTGTTGCCGATTTGCCTTTGCCCGAGGCGCACGGCGTTTACGCCGCTTCAATGCCCGCCGACTAACTCACGCGGAAGCGGGCTAAAGCCCGCGCTCCCGTCACGGCCACAGTTTTAGTTAAACCGCTATATTTCGGAAAATAGTTTTGGCGATTGGTCTATTTCTGGAACCGCTCTAACCGCGGGCCAACCGCTCTGAGAGCCTGTTTGAAAAGTCATGACTTTGCGGCGAGTCGCGCGATCATGAGGCGGATCATGGCGAGGTAGACCATGGTTTCGCCGGTCTGCGCCTGGCGTTCATAATCGCGGCTCAGGCGACGATAACGGTTGAGCCAGCCAAAGGTGCGTTCCACCACCCAGCGCCGG
>MWDV01000285.1 GCA_002070715.1 Verrucomicrobia bacterium ADurb.Bin118 | reverse complement strand
CAGTTCCAAAGCCCAAGGCACCCGGACTTCGGCCTTGCCCGAAACGGCGATGGCCGGGTCCGTTTCGCGGGGAATACCCGGCATTACTCCGTAGGTGATGGTGCCCTCGCCCGGCGTATATTCCCCATCAAAATTACCCGCGCTGTCCACAGCGTAGAGGCTCCAGTCGGGTTCATTCAGCCGCCAATAACCGACCGGGTCATCCAGCATTACCACCCTGGCATAGCCGCTGTCCGGCACGGGTGTGGTTCGTTCCACGACGGTGAGGGTGGCGGGGCCGGTGTCAAGGGTGTCCCAAGGATTGCTGATCTTGGCGTAGTAAGTGGTCTGGTCATCCGCCGGCGTGAGATTGGACACCCAAAGCATCTGGTTGGTTGCGCCCGGCAGCGGCGTGGTCCCCTTGTACCACTGATACGTTACCGGCAGCGCCCCGCCAGCCACCGCGATGAAGGCGGCTTTGCCGCCGACCGTCCGCATGACGGAATCAGGACTCGCTTCCAGTATAAGGTCCGTCAAGACGGTCAGGGTGGCCGGTTCGCTGGTATCGGAGCCGTAGGCGTTGGTCACCACCACTGTAAAGACCGCGTTGTTGTCGGTTTCATAATTGCAGACATAGTTCAAAACATCCTCGTTGGCGCCGGGGATGGGCTCGGCGTTTTTGTACCACTGGTAGGACAACGGGAGCGCGCCATCGGCGGTCACGGAGAAGGTGGCGGCGCGGCCCGAATACGCTTCGGTCGCCTCCGGATCGGCGGTGATGACCGCCGGCGCCGGCGGCAAGGTGATGTTGGTCAGTCCGACCGCGTAGTGGAGCTTCACCTGATCCTCCGTCAGGGCGCTGGCATAGATGGCCAGTTCATCCACGTTGCCATCGAAAAAGCCATCGCCCGTCGCCGAATTGCCGCCGATGCGCAACGGACCGCCAAGATTGATCGCAGGCGTGGGAGGATTCGCGACGGACCATTGCTGCTGGCCGTTGCCATAGAAGCGTATCGTCGAGCCATCATACGTGACCACGAGGTGCGCCCATTCCTTGCTGGTGATGCTTCCCCCGGCCATGTAGATCCCGCCGCCATTCTGGACATAAAGCCAGCGGGGTGTGGGGCCGGGCTCCTGGCGGAACCACCAGCCGTTGTTAAAATCAGAGACGTTGCCGACAATGCAACGATTCCCGGCCCCCCAACTGGTTACGCGCGCCCAGAACTCGATGGTAAAGGGGCCGGAAGGGTTCAACTCCTCGGCATAGGTAACCTCGATGAATGACCGTTGTTCGACGCCGCCTTCGGGAGTGTAAAGATGGAAGGCGACGGAATTATTCTCAATCCCGGGCTGCTGGAGTTTTGGATAATTGCCGGCCTCATCAAAGAGCAGATACCCCAAGTGCCATTCCGGATTTGCGGCATTGGTGATTGCCATGGAGTCCGCCGCGTCTTCAAACCGGTAATACGCAACGGGATTATCAGCCAGCACGGTCTCAGCATAGCTGTCGGCACTGGCGGTGGCCGCGCCGCACACGAGCAAAACAGCGGCCCCGGACAACCAGCGGTTTATCTGTGGGAACAGAGGGATCCTGAGTTTCATAGTCGAGATACGATGGGTTGTTTGATTTTTAATAAATGCCCGGGAACACGCACGCGGCGACCTTTTTCCCTTGCGGAACGACCTTATCCGGGAACCCAAGCCGGGGCAAGGACAAATTTCGCTCCGCTTGGGAAAGGCTGGGGAGATCGTGACCCCCTGGTGGTGAAGCTCAAGGTGTTGAGCCCCCGGCGCGGCAAAAGCCGCCGCGCCTCGAATCCAGCGGCGCGGCCGATCAAAAATTAAATTTTCCCCACGCCCGCCGGAAGCGCGGTCAACGGGCCGCGCCGGTCGCCTTGAGATATTCCTCCCGCGCCCGGGGCATCAATTGCTGGAGCTGGCGGATGCGCACGCTGTCCACCGGGTGCGTGCTGAGAAAGGACGGGCCGCCGCCCCCGGCCTGTTGGTTATACTCCGAAAAACGCTGCCAAAACTCCACCGCCGCCTGGGGGTCGTAGCCGGCCCGCGCCATGTAGAACAACCCCATTTCGTCCGCCTCAGATTCGTGCAGGCGGCTGTAAGGCAAAATCGCACCCACCTGGGTGCCGACGCCATAGGCCAGCGACACCAACGCCTGCGTTCGCGGATCGCTGCCGGACAAACCGGCGGCCAGCAACTCGCCCCCGGTCTGCCGCAAAATTTCCTGGCTCATGCGTTCGGCCCCATGTTGCGCCACCGCATGCGCCACCTCGTGGCCGATGACCGCCGCCAGCCCCGCCTCGTCGCGGGTAATGGGCAAAATGCCCGTGTACACGCCCACCTTGCCTCCGGGCAGACAAAACGCGTTTGCTTCCTTGCTCTCGAACACCACAAACTCCCATTGCGCGTTCGGCAGGGGAGCCACCGCGGCGATGCGTTGGCCGACCTTTTGCACCAACGCGTTGGCCGCGGCATTCTTGCTGATGGGTTGTTCCTTCTTCATTTGCTCGAAGCTGGACAGCCCCAGTTGGGTCGCTTGGGCGCCGGAGACCAGCATCACCTGTCGCCGTCCGGTTTCCGGGACGGTCGCGCACCCCGCCACCAGCAGGAGCCCCAGCAGGCCGGGGCCCAGTGGGGCAAGCCATCGGATGATTCGTGTTTTCATTGTCAGCATTCTTGGTTGAGCTTAACCAAGCAGCAAACGCCGGAGCTTTCAATCGCAAAATGCGGCGGCGCTGGGAACGGCGGGGAACCCGCTGCGTTCTTCGAGTGCGAGACCTTCCGCCGTCCGTCCGCTTCCGGGCCAAAATTATCCCCGCCCGGCATGGCTTCAATCGGGTGCGGGCTGGTCCGGCGGCAGCCCTCGCGGGCAACTTTCGCGGGCGGCGTCCCTTGCGGTTTCGATGGGGCCGGCTTCTCCGCTGTTGAAGCGTATCTGTTTTGGGACTTTCGCCCGGGGGATGACTGCGCTACATATTTTTCCGAACCAACACCATTGGACTGCTGCCATGAACGTCAAGCTTGCTTACGGCCAGGGGTGGTTGCCGGTTGAGTTGCCGGATCACACCACCGTCATCGAACCCGCCCACCAGCCCGGCCTCGCCGATGAGCGCGCCGCCGTGCTGGCCGCGCTGGAACAGCCGCTCGGAGTGAAACCGCTCCGCAAATGGATTCAGCCCGGCCAGAAAGTCTGCCTCCTTTTCACCGACATCACCCGCGCGACGCCCAATCACCGGCTGATTCCGTGGTTGCTGGATTATCTCGCCTTCGTGCCGCGCGACGACATCACGCTGCTCAACCAGACCGGCACCCACCGGCCCAACACCCGCGCCGAACTGGAAACCATGCTCACGCCGGAAGTCGTGGCACGGTACCGCGTGATCAATCACGAGTGCGAAAAGGCGGCGGACCTGATCCAACTCGGCACGACCCGCGACGGCACCCCCGCGTTGTTGAACCGGCACGCGGTCGAGGCGGACGTGCGGATCGTCACCGGATTTATTGAGCCGCATTTTTTCGCCGGGTTCAGCGGCGGGCCCAAGGGGTTGATGCCGGGGGTGGCCGGATTGCAAACCTTGTTGAGCAACCACGGCGCGAAGAACATCGGGGACGCCAACGCGTCCTTTGGCATTCTCGAAACCAACCCCATCTGGGAGGAGAACCGCGACATCGCGCTGCGCGTGGGGCCGAGTTTTCTGGTCAATGTGACGCTGAACGAGCAACGGCAGATCACCGGGGTGTTTGCGGGCGACCTGCTGGCGGCGCACCGGGTGGGTTGTGATTTTGTCAAGCGCTCGGCCATGCATCGCTGTGACGCTCCCTTCGATGTCGTCGTCACCACCAACAGCGGGTATCCGCTGGATATGAATCTGTATCAGAGCGTAAAAGGCATGAGCGCCGGCGCGCGCATCGTCAAGCCCGGCGGCACGATCATCCTCGCCGCCGAATGCCGGGAAGGTGTGCCGCCGGGGAGTCCGCTGGATCAATTGCTGCGCCGCACCCGCGGACCGGAGGAGATCCTGGCACTGCTGGCCACGCCGGGTTTTGTGCGCGCGGAACAATGGCAGGCCCAGATCCAGGCGTTGATCCAGCGCAAAGCGACCGTGCTGTTGTACAGCTCCCTCGCTGCAGCCGTCGTCCGCGCCGCGCACCTTACGCCTTGTGCGGACATCAGCGCAACCGTCCGGGAACTGATGGACCAACGGGGCCCCGGGGCGCGGATCGCCGCGTTGCCCCAGGGCCCGCTAAGCATTCCGTACCTGGCCGACGCCTGACCGGCGTCCCCTCAGAGCCTGTTTGAAAAGTCAAAAAAGCTGAAAAAATCGAGAAAAAGGCTGTACTTTTGGCGTTCCTTGTCGCAGT
>MWDV01000284.1 GCA_002070715.1 Verrucomicrobia bacterium ADurb.Bin118 | reverse complement strand
CAAAGTGCCCGCCCTTGTCTATGGCCTCCTTGATCTTGGCGAGGACAGCGAGATGGTCGGGACTCCACTTGTCCGCGAACGCCTCCCCGCCGTGGAACCGGAGCCATGCAGTGAAGTCCTTTTCCAGCCGCTTGCGCTTGCGGCATACCTCGGGCGGCGGGTCTTCGTGCTGCTGGACACGCGCCAGCTTGCGGCTGACCTCGATCAGCTTCTTGTGCCGCTGGTCCGTGGCCAGCTTTTTAAGGGTGGCGGGGTCGTGGGTTGTCATTATATCCCCTTCCCAATGCGTAAGTGCCTGCGGTTGCGCACTATAAAAAATCGAGCATTTTTTCGCTTTTGGGGGGTTGACAATGTGTCAGCATGATGATAGGTTGTGGGCAGGATAAGACAAGGGGCAGAGAGCCCCAGAAAAGGAAACCGAAAATGACAACGCGCAAACAGATCACCGCCGAAGCCCGCAAGACCATCGCCGACGCCATAACCAAGCCCCAAGCCATCCGCGCCGGACTGCTCATCGCCTCCTGCCAAATGTGGGGCCGCAAAGAGGCCAGCGCGGCAGGCTGTGCCAAGTCTGCCAACGACATTGCCGACGCGCTTGAGGACAAATACACCGCCGACGCCACGCTCGCCGGATTGCTGGCTGGCCTTGTCGCCAAGCGTGATTGGGAGTCCCTGTGGATCGCGGCCCGCCGCGAGGTCTATGGGAATTTGGCATGAGCTGGCGCACCTGCAACCGTTGCGGGCATCGCTGGTGGCCTCGGTCGCCAGCGGCCCCGCGCAAGTGCCCCGGCTGTAATTCGCCGTACTGGAACAAGCGCCGAAAGTATCGGCTGAAACGGATGGCGGCGAGTAGCAGTTGATTATTTTTCGCACAGCAGCCGCCTCCTAACCGCCGCACACGCCGTCGCAAAAGGGTACACTACTCCAGAGTTCCCCCCTTGAGCACCTCCTTCTCTTAGCTGCCTTTCTGTGGCGTCCATTGATAACAGGGCCTTTTTGAGCCGCGACTCCGGTTGCTGCGGAAGCATCAACTTGACGCGGTTCGACCATCCTTGTCCGCCAAAAAACCATTCCCTGAATGACTCGACGCGAGGCCAGTAGTCATCAGTCATCGGCATTACGGCCAGCGGCGTTGACGGGTCCGGACACCACGCAGTGAACGACAGAGCAAGCACCCCTTTTGGGGTAAGCTTTTTCCATTCCTGCACAGCTTCGCGCAATTCCGCCCAGTCTTCATCCGTCTCTGTTGGCAGCCCGGCGATTAAGAACCACCTAACAGATTTTCCGCCAGCGTTGAGCCAGGAGGTACACTTCACCAAATCACTGCGAGAAATTGGCTTATTAACAAATCGGCGCAGCCGTTCCGACAGGCCCTCGACGCCGATTCGGATTTGCCTTTGGGATGGCATTCCGGACTTGCGTAGGTAATCAATAGAAAAGCTTGCGTCAACGCTTGGCGGAAGCGTTTTTGCCCATGGGTGCATTGCCATGTCGTTCGTGACATATCCGATTTTATCCCCAGCGGAAACAATAGCGCGGGCCGCAACGGCTACGGCCTCGGGCCTGTCGTGTTCGGCGAACGGCGTTGCCCATGACGTGTGGCAGAACGCGCACTTATGCTTACATCCCCTCCCGATAACAATCCGTCTAGTCCCCTCTTCTGATGTGAACGCAGGACATGCAAAATCAAATGCGCCGTCTACTGTTGGCGCCTTGTTACTTGCCGTCATAACGTTCGGAAGATTCATGGCGGATGAAAGACCCTCACTTTTAACCTTTTCCAAAAAAGCGGTTCCGTCGCCCAGCACCACGCCAGTTGCGCCATGCCGGATGTACGCCGATGGAGACAATGCCCCGGCCCCTCCGACAACCAATGGCAATTCACGAGACATTCGCGAAAGCTTGGGGGCATCAACCGGAGAAACGGATGACACCAATACCGCTTCGCACCCCTCCGCCGTGTAGGATGTCTCGATTCCAAGAGTGCGGCACTTCCAGGCAACCCACTGCGCAGACACCCCACGGCTGTGCGATCCAACTGGGTAGGCCGAATCAATTAATTGAACACGCATTAACAATTCCTTTAACAAATGAGGGTATGTCGGACTTTGGACACGCCTCCTTAAATCGTTCATAACAGTCAACCGGTAGCCGGCATTGTATGTCGCCAAAAGAAAACATGATTCCATCGGAAGCATCTCCAACTCGATCCCATGGCGATGCTCCGGCCTTGTCTCCATCCCTTCCATCTTCGACGCCGCATTGCACAGATACCCTTGCAATTTCCGCCAGCGCCTCGGAAGTGTACCCGGCAAGCTCCAGGTCCACCCCCTCCGCCTCCAGCCCGTCAAGCAGCGCACGGAGAGCCGCGTCGTCGTCCTTCCCGATCCGCCCAAATCGATTTGCCGCAAGCAGCGCGGCGTGGGCCTTGGTCTCGTCCCAATCCACCACCCGCAGGGCGTACCGCTTGCCGGACTTCACCAGCCACCCACGGGCAACCGTCCCGTCTGGTTCCGGCGCTGGCAGGTCTTCCGTCTGCACCTCCGCCCCGGCCAGAACGTCCACGCGCTGGTGCCCGCCCACCAGCAACCCGGTTCGGCGGTTCAGGATCACGCCGGACAGGTCGCCAAACTCGTCCAGGCTGCGGGCCATCCGCTTCTTGTCGGCGGGGCCCAGCCGGTTGGGGTTGGACGGGTCTGGGGTGAGGGTCGGCGGATTTGCTTTTTGTTTTATCATTATGACTCCTAGAACAGTATCAATTTATATTTTCACAATATCGCAAGCTGGGGTATTCGCCTTAAAGTAGCTGGGAGTACCTTGCCGGGGGGTATTTGTCCACTCATTGTCCTAAATTGTCAACCATGCCGTTTCCGGGCTCTACGATTCGTTTTGGCGCGTTCGCCGCCCAACCCGCCCATCTTGCCGCCTTCAGCCATGCGAGCGTTCCTGCGCCATATACGCGCCCACCCAGCGGCATACTTTGCCGCGCTGCTTGTTCGCCGCCGCGCCGACCCCTTTCCGCTCATTCTTGCACCCTATCGGCCTTCCGCGCCGCCTCGACCAGCTTCCAAAAGACCGCCGGAGCGACCGTCACGCGCTTTCCGCCCCTGCCGCAGACGGCCATCCGCCGCCCAGATTCGCAGACCTCGACGGCCAGCAGCTCGCCGTCCGGCATGGCGACCAGGACTTGCGCGGCGAAGAGCCGCTCGCGCACCCGCTCGACTGCATCGGCGAGGCGGTCGTGCGGGCCGGGGAGTTGGCTGGCCCAGCAGAAGCGGCGGCGGTTGCCTTTTCTGTATGGTCGCATAACGTTCAAGAGTTGCTGGAGTCGGTGAATCGGGTGTTCGCATTACTTCGATTTTGCACACCGCGCCTCCAGTTTCTTTAGTCGCTTTGCAACGTAAGTAAGCCTATCCATCCAGCAATCAACGGCCTTGAGCAAAATATCTATGCTTTCGTGGTCGTCGATTTGCCGGTTGAATAAAGCGGCAATCATTTCTTTCATGTCTTCAATCTCTGTGCGAACAACGGGCTGGACCGTATGGCTCACAACTTGTCGCTCGGCATTGGTTTTTTTCGTAGTCATTCCTTTTCTCCTTTTTCGTTCGCCATCCGGTCAGCCCCAGGGTTGCCTACGATCCGATCTTTGCGAATAGCATCCTCGCCAAGCATCGCAGAATCCCCCGCTCCGTCCTGGCTTGGCGATGCTCGCCGTCAACGGTGATTGCGTAGTGCGGTTCGCCGTCG
>MWDV01000283.1 GCA_002070715.1 Verrucomicrobia bacterium ADurb.Bin118 | reverse complement strand
TTGATGGCTTCGGCCAGTTTGCCCGAGACTGGGACCACGGCGGAGCGCAATCCGAGCTTGAGACAAAGGCCATAGACCACCGCTCCGATGACGAAGGCCACCACGGGCGCAGCAGGCACGGGCGCGCCGAAGTTGGGGGCAATCCCCGCAGCGAACCCAAACAACCAGGCAATCCAGCCCGCCGGATTAAAGCCCGCGCGCGGACCGCTCCATTTCCGGCCGTTGAGCAGGTAATCCATCAACATGGCGCCGCAGATCGGACCAAACGACGCGCCGATGATGACAAACACCGGGACCACCTGCGCCGCGAGACCGGTGACGGCGAGGATGATGCTGACCGCCGCACCCAAACCCACCGAGATGAACGGATTCACTTTGGGCAACGTGGTCTTGAAGCTGTTCGCCGCGATGAAGGACGAGAAACACGCCGACGGGAACGCCGCCAACGCGAGCAGGAACATGAGCACGCGGGCGACATTATCGCCCAGCACCACGCTCAACAGACTGGTAGTGCGATACAGGGCATTGGGCGTGGCATCCACAGCGATCTTTTCCAGATCCTCGTCCTCCAGTTGCTTGCCGGCTTTGGCCGCCGCCGCTTCCGCATCGGCCACGGCTTTCTCCACTGTGGCAATCGCCGCGGCTTCCGCTTTGCCGCTCAATTCTTTTGATCCATGCACACCGGCGACAATGCAGGTGGAAAGTCCGGCCGTGAGAATGATGGCCAGCGCGATGCCGAACAAGCCGCCGTAGTTCACGTCTTTTTTATGCCGGCTGTTCAAGCCGAAGTCCACACCGGCGGCGCCCGCAGTGGCAAAGAAGCCGACAACGTAAGTGATGAGGAGGGCCAGCACGCCGTTGCCCATATGGTGAAGGCCCAAAGCATCGAGCGCCGGGGGAGGCGCGGCAGTAAAGCATCCGGTCTGCGCCACCGTGGTGTGGGTTTCCGCCAGGGCCGCCGGATCAAAACCACTCAAGCCGCCGACCGTTTTGAAGAAAAGCAGCAATAGAGTGATCAACGGAATCAACGGCAGATACGTGGCCACGCGGGCGACGTATTGGATGCCTTTGAGCCCGATGAACGCGGCCAGCACCCCCCAGATCACCATGAGGATTTGCGGCGGCACGGGCAGCAGCGCGGCCAGGAGAATCGCGGAGAAATAGGCATTCACCCCCAGCCAGCCGAATTGCAACACGCCCATCAGAAAACCCGGCATGAGAAAACCACCGGTGGCGCCAAAAGTGGAGGTGCCGACAATGTAAAGCGGCAATCCCGTGCGCATGCCCAGGATGCCGGGAATGAGATAAAACAGGAAATGGCAGATCAACGCGGCGATCACCAAGCCGAGCAGAGCGACCCCAAGCCCGGCAGCCAGACCGCCGCCGATGGTGGCCGAATTCACGGCGTCCTGCCAGAACACGAACCAGAGAAAAATCCCCGCGTAAGTGGGGGCGGTGTTTTTGAACCACGGCGCGCGTCGGTCGGTCGGGTTGGGCGCCGCGGTGGCGATATAATCCGGGAGTTGGTGGCGGGGAGTGCTCATGATGTTGTTTCCGAGTAATGGGTTTGGTTTTTTGCGACTGAAAAAATCGGGGCGATTCTGACGAGCCGCCCCGACCGCGCGACCGGACCCCGGTCGCAAATGGATGCCGTATGGCGGCCTATTTCTGACGGGGCGACCACTCGAAGGTGCCCTTGATTTCGTCGCCCGTCGTAATCTGGCCCATGCCCGCGATGTTCGGGTTGGGCGGTTGGACACCGTAATCGCTCATCTTGAGAGTGAATTCGCCGACGATTTTGAGCTGGCTGACTTTTTTGCCGGCTGTTTCGACTTCGGATTTCTCAATCGTCACCGGCATGGTGATGGTTTGGGTCACTCCGTGGACCGTCAACTTACCCACGGCGTCGAATCCGCATTTGCCGTCCTGCGGCGCTTCGCCCTTGGGTTTCAATTCGGTCAGCGCGAACTCCATGTTCTTGAACTTGGGTTCTTCCATGTGCTCCTGATAAACCTCATCCATCCGCTTGTTATAGCTCTTGAGCGTACGCACAGGGATGATGACCTTGACCTTCGGCTTTGCCGCCGCCTCGTCTTTGAGGGCGGCCTCCGGGAAACCGTCCGCCGCCTCGACCGAACCGCCGATGACCGGGCTTTCCATGGTCCATGCATGAATGCTGGACGTGCCCTCGATCTTCACCTTCCCCGCTCCGGGTCGGGTGAAATAATGGATGGGCTCCGCGGCGGCCTGCGCGAGGCAGCCCAACAGCCCGCCCAAGCACAAGGCTTGGAACCACGTGCGGCTGATGCATCGGTTGAAGGTTTGGCGTGTAACGGTTTTCATGTTCATAGTGCGTTGTTTTGACTCAAAAGTTGCGGAACATCCGCTGGCGAAAATGGTTTCGTCGTTCATTCGTTCGCTGCCAATTGGACGGCCCGGCCGTCAGGCCAATTCATACCACTCGGGCCGCATGACGATGCGCTCGCCTTTGACAATCGCTTCGTTCGCCTTGATGGCCAGCACGGTCGCCCGATATCCATCCAGGTAATCTGCCGCCGGCAGTTTGTTGATGCCCTTGGTTAGATGCTCGGCCAGCGCCTCCTCGTCGTCGCCGTAAATTGAAACGAAATCCTCGACGGCCTGGGTGACTTCCACCGTGTTGCGCAGGAAATTTTGCAGCGCAAAAAAGATGGGCGGATCGGGCGCTTCCACCGTGTCGGTATCTTGATCGCCTTGCGAAGTCAATTTGGAGGCGTCCATTTTCAGCGAGATACCGGTTTCCTTGTGGAAAGTATCCTTGCGAGCGTAAACCTCCCAGCCGAGCAGGGGCGCGTCGGCTTCCTTGAACATCCACGCGGCGCCCTCGCGGATCATCACCGCCGCGTCGCTCCCGTAGTAAATGTCAGTCTCGCTTTCAAACGAATTGACCAGCGTGGATTCAAAGGACAGATGCGCGCCGCCGGGATATTCAAATACCGCCTGCACCGAATCGGCCACCGTGCGACCGTCTTTCCAAAACGTGACCGCGCCCCGGCCGCTTACCGCCTCCGGCAACCCGTTGAAATACCAACTGGCCCGGTCAATCTGATGGAGCCCCACTTCGCCCACCAGCCCCAGCGACGTCGCCGGATCCAAACGCCAGTTCATGACTTTTTCCCGTTCGGGATTGGGCGCGGAAATGCGCCAACTGGTTTTCTTGTTCCACTGGGAACGGCCGGAGGCCCATTTGCCCGCCGCCCCGGAACGGACAAACTGCAGCAGGAACGCCTCCTGCGGATCGGACCGCAACTGCAAGCCCGGCTGGAACACCTGGCGGCCGTGTTTTTTGGCGGCCAGGGCGATGGCTTTGGCGTCCTCCAGCGTGACGGCCAAGGGTGATTCGCAGTAAACGTGTTTGCCCGCCGCCAACGCCGCCAGGACGATCTCCTTGTGCAAATGGGTTGGCGTGGCGACGATGACCGCTTTGATTTCATCCTCCGCCAGCACCGCCTTGTAATCCTCCACCCGTTTGGCGTGCGGCGCTTTGGCGCCCGCCCGTTTCAGGAAAGCGGGGTAATGATCGCACACGGCGGCCACGTCCGCCTGCGGGATGCGCGCCAGTTGATCCAACAACTCGCGGCCCCACGTCCCCAAACCAATGACAGCCACCTTGACCTTTTGGACCGGCGGCGGCGCGGTTTCGGCGTCCGCGGGTTGCGCCCGCAGCCGGATGCCCCCGGCCAAGGCGGCCAGGGTGGCCAGCGACCCGCCCCGGAGAAAATCACGTCGGTTCAATGCAGTATGGTTTCCGTTGTCATTCATAAATCGTTCCTGGCCCATGCCCATGACATTCGCCGCGCCCAATGTGGGACAAGCCCCCGGGCCAAATCAAGCAGAGTCGCATGGCGCAAACGCGGCACGGCCGCCGAATAATGGCGCCCGGATGGCGACGGCGGGCGTCTCATTCAAGCCCCAGCGCCCAGCGGATTCCGCCCAGGAGATGCCGCTGAAAGCCCCGCGCCGTCTCGGGTGGATTCTGGCGTTGCCCCTTCCCGTCTTTCCACGCCGGATCCCAGACATCCTCCCGATGACCGAGCGA
>MWDV01000282.1 GCA_002070715.1 Verrucomicrobia bacterium ADurb.Bin118 | reverse complement strand
AGTTTCCACCTTCAACGGCACCTCTTTCACCGCCATGCCGGGCCGCACTTTTTGCAGGCCTTCCACCACAATCCGTTCTCCGACCGCCAAGCCGCCCGAGACCAGCCATTGATCGCCCACGGCGCGGTCCAGTTGGAGCGGGCGCGGCTCAATTTTTGCCTCGCCATTCACCACCAGCGCGTACGGATTGCCTTTGGGATCGCGCATGACCGCTGGCTGCGGAATCAGCAGCGCGGCTTCGTGCGCGCCCTCTTTCACTACAGCGCGGACGTACATGCCCGGCAACAGCACGCCCTCGGGGTTGGGGAAAACCATCCGGAGCGTCACCGAGCCCGTGGTCGGATCCACGGAGACATCGCGAAACTGCAGCTCACCCTCCAGCGGATACGGAGTGCCGTCGCTCAGAAAAAGTTGTACACGGCTGGAGCCGGCGCTGTGGAGTTGTCCCTGCTTCAAGCGCTGTTGCAAACGCAACAAATCATTCGCGGACTGTGTCACATCCACATAAATCGGATCCAATTGTTGAATGGTCGTCAGCGGAATCGGTTGATACGCCGTGACAATCGCGCCGTCGGTCACGCTGGAGATGCCAATCCGCCCGGAGATCGGCGACGTCACCCGGGCATAGCCGAGGTTGATGCGCGCGGTGGCCACCATCGCCTTCCAATAGGCCACATCCGCGAGCGCCTGTTTCAGCGCCGCGTCGGCATCGTCGAAATCCTGCTGGCTGACCGCCTTGTCCGCCAAGGCCTGTTGAAATCGGTTCACCCGTAACTGAATGGCCGGCAGACTGGCTTCGGCGCGACCCAAGGCGGCTTGGGCATTCTCGAGCGCCGCTTGAAAAGGGGCGGGGTCAATCTGGTAAAGCGCCTGGCCTTGTTGGACATTGGATCCCTCCTCAAACAGACGTTTCTGAATCAACCCGTTCACTTGCGGCCGGATTTCGGCAATCCGAAACGGCGCCGCGCGTCCCGGGAGTTCCGTCGTCAGCGTCACTCGTTGGGCGGCCACCGTCACCGTGGCCACCTCCGGCGGCGGCATGACGGGCGCGACAGGGGGACCTTGGTTGCAGCCGGCCAAGGCCAGCCCGCCCGCCAGCGCGACCACGGCAACACCCCGGAGTGCGCGAGGTTTGGGCTTGGGCGACGCAGACGGATTTATCATTCGGAATTCAGGAGGAATAATGTTCATGTTCGTAAATTTGTCTCAACGGAGCGTTAATTCTTTGGGCTGGCCGGGGCCGCTTGCAGTTTTGCCAAAATGGCTTCCTTGCTGGCCGTGCCCACAATCCGGGCGCGAAGCTCGCCGCCCACGAAATAATGCAGGGTGGGGATGGATTCAATCTCGTACCACAAACTGAGGTCGGGATGATCGTCAGCATTCACTTGGACCACCTTCACCCGGTCAATGCACGCAGCCGCAACATCATCCAGCACAGCCGCACAGATATGGCACGGGCGGCTCCACGACGCCCAAAACGCGACCAAGACCGGCAATGGCGACCGTAAAACTTCTGACTCGAAGTTTTCCTGGCCAACTTCGCCAATCACAGGCTTGTTTTGGTTTTCGCTCATTTTATAGACCGTTTTTAATTCTCTTCACCTTACGCAAATCACGTGCCAATAAACGGAAGATTTCACATTATACTGACAATCAATCACATATCAAAAATCATTCATTAATCTGTCTGGGTTGAAATCCCGAACGGACGAAAAAATAACCCTAAAAATTCAGATTGTTCAGTGATTCGGTTTATTTTTTGTCGAATCCTTGGAAAGGCTAAATTCCCCACCGGCGACGTTATTGACCGCCTATCGCTTCTGACTTGGTACGCCCGCCGCGATTCGAACGCGGGACCCTCTGCTTAGAAGGCAGATGCTCTATCCAACTGAGCTACGGGCGCAACCCCGATGGCCTGGGTTTTCCGTGTTTTGCACCGGAGGATCGGATCTCCAATCCGCCAAGTTTATCGGCAACTTACTTTGCCCGGATTTGCGCCCGGAGCAAGTGGATAGTTCGGTTCCGCTGGGAAAGACTGGGGACATTGTGGCTACTCCCGAGCCGGTTGAGCAAACCTTGGTCAAATTGAAAATGATGAGCCAGCATAGTTTCCAAGTACGTAAGCACCTCTGGCGTGCGGCCCGCCTGAATGCTGGCGAGACTTGCTCTCACCAAAAGCGCCAGTCCAAGCTTCCATTGAAACCCGCCAAACATTTTGCCATATCAAAAACGAAAGACGAAGAGGGGAGCGGGATGCCCCAGCCCACCCGAGAAGGAGCAAATATTAGGCTTGCGAATTACAAGTCAGACGGTGCAACTATAGGCCATTCAATTACATTGAAATTCGCGAAGGTTCATTGAGCTTTAGTGACATCTTGCTCACGGAGGATGGACAAAAGATGCGGCGAGCCAGCGCATCTTACGGGGAGATTATTGCCACCGTGGAAAGAGGACGGATGCCTGGAGTGGCGGCGGCCGGTTTGCACATAACCGCAACATAGTAGGTCGCCAAGGATAGTAATGCTATTTATGGGACACCACACTAGCTCAACTGAACGATCTGCCCGTGCATCTGTCGGCTCTTCAGCCCCGCTGTACTATGGCGGTAGTAACTCGATCGGGCCAGCCCAAGCGCACGACATGTTGCCGCCGTCGTGCCAATGCCCCTCTCCATCACTCGCTGCACCGCCCGCCGCTTGGTTGACAGACTGACCATTTTTTCGAGTTCACCTCCTTCAAAATCTAGATCTGGACGGCGTAGTCGGCGATCAACCGCTTGAGCCGGGCGTTCCCCTCCGCCAACGCTCGCAAACACCGCGCCTCATTCACCGCCATCCCGCCATACTGGTACCGCCACATGTAAAGCGTCGCCTCGCTTACGTTGTGCTGGAAAGCTCCCCTTAAATTGAGCCAGGTGTTATGAGAGACTGGGGCGGCGCGAAGCGCCGTCCAGAACTCTGATAACATGAAACGAACACGACACCGTCCTGAACAGATAGTGACGAAGCTCCATCAAGCGGCCACGGAACTGGCCGGGGGCAGGAAGATTGAGGAAGTCTGCAAGCGCCTGGCGATCAGCCCGGCGACGTATCACCGCTGGCAGGCGCAATACGGCGGGGCGGATCTGAACACCGTGAAGG
>MWDV01000281.1 GCA_002070715.1 Verrucomicrobia bacterium ADurb.Bin118 | reverse complement strand
CCCGTGGACAACGTCGTCCGGTTGGCGCCGGAAAAAATCACCATCGCGGAAGCGCTCAAGTCCGCCGGGTACACCACCGGCCTGTTCGGCAAATGGCATCTCGGCGACGACCCCGCCCATCATCCCCGCGCCCAGGGATTCGACGAAGCCATCACCTCCATGGGCCGGCATTTCAACTTCGAAACCACCCCGCCGACCGATCATCCCGCCGACGCGTATCTCGCCGATTTTCTGACCGATCGCGCGGTGGATTTCATTCGCCGTCACGCGCGGACGCCGTTCTTTCTCTGTGTGCACCACTACGCCGTGCACACTCCGCTGCAGGCCAAGACCAACCTCATCGCCCGGTTTGAATCCAAGACGCCCGTCGGCGGACATCACAATCCCGTTTTTGCCGCCATGATCGCCAGTGTGGACGAAAGCGTCGGTCGTCTGCTGGCCACATTGGAGGAGCTCAAACTGACCACCAACACGCTCGTCATTTTCACCAGCGACAACGGCGGACTGGGCGGCTACGGACGCGAAGGCATTCAGGCACGGGACATCACTGACAACACGCCGTTGCGCGGCGGCAAAGGTATGTTGTACGAAGGCGGCGTGCGTGTGCCGTACATTTTCCGTTGGCCCGGCCACATCACCCCGGGCCGCACATGCGACGTGCCCATCAACAGCGTGGACCTCTACCCCACCCTGCTGGAACTGGCGGCTGCGCCCCGCCCCGCCGGGTATGTTCTCGACGGCACCAGTTACCTGGACGTGTTGATCCGCGGCGCGTCAGCGGCCTCGGCGCGGCCGCCGCTGTTCTGGCATTTCCCCGGCTACCTGGGCGCGACCGGTGGTACCTGGCGCACGTTGCCCGGCGGCATCATCCGCGTCGGCGATTGGAAGCTCATCGAGTTTTTTGAGGATCAACGGCTGGAGCTGTACAACCTCCGGAATGACCTCAGCGAAACGCGCAACCTGGCCGCGACGCAGCCCGATAAAGCGAAAGAATTGCGCACCCTTTTGCAGGCGTGGCGCCGGGAATTGAACGCCCCCATGCCCACGCCCAATCTTGAAAGGAACCAATCCCCGCCCCCGCCCCGCCCGAAGGCGGGCAAGAAAGGCAAGCGCGCCTCATCCTGAAATCAAGCGTCCCCCCTCCGCCACGAGTTATCCGAGATTCGCCCGATACCAGTCGAAGGCAACCTCCAGTCCCGCGCCGATACGGTGGGTCGGCGCGTAGCCCAGGCGCCGCGCCGCCTTGCCAATGTCCGCATGGGAATGCCGCACATCTCCGGGACGAAAATCCTGATACACCGGTTGCTGCTCCGGCAGGCTCGCGTCCCGTTGGCGCAAACCGGTTTGCAGTAATTGGAACAATTCGTTCAACGTGGTCCGCTCACCCACGGCGATGTTGTACACCTGATTGATCGCTTCTTCACTGGGCGTTGTACCGGCGAGTAGATTGGCCTGAACCACATTCGCCACGTAACAAAAATCCCGGCTCGTCTCGCCGTCGCCGTTGATCCGCACCGGTTCGCGCCGCAACATCGCGGCAATCCATTTCGGAATTACCGCCGCGTACGCCCCGTCCGGATCCTGGCGCGGCCCAAACACATTAAAATAACGCAACCCGATGCACTCGATGCCGTAGGCCCGCGCGCACACGTCGGCGTACACTTCGTTCATCGCCTTGGTGGCCGCGTACGGCGACAAAACCCGTCCCACCTTCTCCTCCACTTTTGGCAACCCGGGATGATCCCCATAAACCGCGCTGCTCGACGCGTACACAAACCGTTTCACCCCGGCCTCGCGGGCGGCCAGCAGCATTTGCAAAAACCCGGTGACATTCGCGCGATGACTGGCCAACGGTTCGGCAATCGAACGCGGGACACTGCCCAATGCCGCGTGATGCAGCACTACATCCACCCCCGCGCAGGCCGCCTGGCACGCGGCGGGATCGGCAATATCGCCTTCGATAAAACGGAAAGCCGCCCACTGCGCGGGCGCGACCAACGTCCGCACCTGATCCAGATTGGCGCGTTTCCCCGCCTCAAAGTTGTCCAGGCCCACCACCCGCTGATTCAGCCGCAAGAGGGTTTCCAAAAGATGGGAACCTATGAAGCCTGCCACTCCGGTGACAAGCCAGAGACGCGGCGTATGGCGCAAATCCGTTTGTAACTGATCGTAAACTGTCATGTTTGTATGGAAACGCCCCGGCACAAATCCCGAGCCATTCCGAGGGCGGAAAGAGTAGAAACCGGGCGCACAGAGAGCCAGCCCTTTCCGCGCCATCCATGGGGGCATCACGCCACGAGGATGGAGGGCGATGCGCAATTCAAGCGGACTCGAGAAATTCAGGTCATAACGCGCCTTGAGAAAAGCATTCCGCAACTGCTCCATGCTCACCTGGGCGCAGGCGATTCGGGCGGTCAGGGTTTCGCGCGCCAGGCCGGGCCAAGCTTGGATGAAACCTTGTCAGCGGCATACTCCGGATACCCACCCACCCACCCGAGTAGTGGCGGCAGCAACTGGATTGCGAGGCCAATACATTACTGGGGATGCGCCGCGTCTGGGTCTTGGAACATATGTTTCGGGGATTCCGATGCCCGGAAATTTCGTTACTCCCTCGCTATCACCGTATCGTAGAGGCCATAATGACTCAGGCCCTCGTGGCTTTCGATGCCGGTGTAGCGCAGGGAGGCATCCTCATAGCGGCGGAAAGCAAACACGGCTTGATTCATCTGCTCCGTATTGAACACCCGCAGCCGGACAAGCAGGTGAAAGTCTTTCACGCTCAGGCCGGTGACCGTTTGGAACAATTCCGGTTCGATCTTGGTGATCACATCCTGCAGCGTGTTTTCCCGGAAATCGGTGAGATACATGAAGGCCGGAATGCGCGTGGCGAACTTGATGAGCTTTTCCTGCACCAGCTTCCGCTTGGACTTGAATTCCTTCTCCTCGTCCGAAAGCTGCTTCAGTTCCTTCTTCGTCAAATCTTTTTTCTTCGCCTTGTTTTTCAGCCCCTTTACCACGTCGCTCTTGTTGATGATGGTCTCCAAGACATTGTCGCCGAGCGAACGCCAGCCTTCGATGCGTTCCACGGCGGCCATCGCTTCGGGATTGTCGAGAATGCGGCGCAGCGTGTCGTTGTCCACATTCACCAATAGCGCGCTCTCCCACTTGCGGGCGAGCAGCGTGGCCGAAGTGCCCGCCATCGCGATGTCGAGGATGCCGCCCGCGTCAATCTGCGTCATGTTCGCGCCGTCGTAGGCCAGCACCGGCAGGAACGACAC
>MWDV01000280.1 GCA_002070715.1 Verrucomicrobia bacterium ADurb.Bin118 | reverse complement strand
TTTGTGCTGCTACAATTCGGTCTGGCTCTCGGCACGGGTGGACATCTGCCGCCGTGGCTGGCCGCGTGGGGGCCCAACCTGGTGTTCGGCATCACCGGCGCGTGGTTGACCACCCGGGTGCGCTGAGGCGGCTGCCGGTCGAGGGGATCGGACAGCGACGAAACGGGGCGCGCACGCGCAACCCGGCGGTGCGGTGTCAGACCTTCTCGGGCAACACCCACGGCCGGCGCCGTTCCCGGTCGAGATATTTATTGGCTTCGGCGTCGCCGATGAATTCTTCCCGGACCGGATCCCAACGCAGCTTACGGCCCACCCAGCGCGCGATGTTGCCGAGGTGGCAGATCGTGGCCGACCGGTGGCCGATTTCGATGTCGGCCCGGGGCAGTTGCCGGGTTTTAATGCAGCGGAGCCAGTCCCGAACGTGGCTGTCGTCGTAATCCCGCGGGCGTTGCCGCATCAAATCAATCGCGATGTCTTCCGGATCGGATTCGCACCGGCCCCGGTCCAGCCGGAAGTTGACCCGGTCGCTGATGAAGATGGCCCCGAAGCCGGGCGGTTTCGGATCGGCGCTGGGTTCGAGCACCACGCCGTTGGCGTATTTGAAAAACACCTTCGGCTCGCTGCAAATCCGGTCCCCCCGGTTCTTGTTTTCCGCCGCGGTGTAGGTCGGTGGATTCAGGCGCGGACCATCCACCCAGATTTCCACCGGCCCGCTCGCGTCCATGCCCAGCGCGTATTGAATCATGTCGAAGCCGTGCGATCCCCAGCCGGTCATTTCGCCGCCGGAATAGGGGCGGAACGACAACCAGCCGGGATTGGCCCGCGGCTGATACAAGTCGGTATTATAAGGCACGAGGGGGGTGGGGCCGCACCACAGATCCCAATCCAATCCCTCCGGAATTTTTTGTTCCGGCAGGGCGCATTCCCACGGCGTCGGGTAATTCATGTAGAGGATTTTCGTCAACTTGCCGATGCCGCCTTTTTGCAAAAACTTACAGGCCTCGATGTCCACCCACATCGAACGCTGCTGGCTGCCGACCTGGAAAATGCGGTTATATTTGCGCGCCGCCTGCACCATCAGGCGTCCCTCGCGAATGGTCAGGGACACCGGTTTCTCCGCATACACATCCTTCCCCGCCTGACAGGCCGGAATGCAGATATTCGAGCGCCAATGCTCGGGGGTGGCCGTGATGACGGCGTCCACGTCTTTGCGTTCGAGCAGCCGGCGGAAATCCTGGTAGGGCACGCCGCCGTGTTTCTCCGTCACCGCCGTGGCGCGGGGCAGGTTCACATCGGCCACCGCCACCAGGCGGGCCTCGGGCAAAGATACCAGGTGCCGCAAATGACCGCCCATCATCCGGCCCATGCCGATGATCCCGATGCCGATCCGGTCATTGGCCCCCGGCGCGCCGGCCGCAGCGAGCACCCGGTGGGTCAGGACTTGCGGCGTGGCGAGGGCTGTGGTCAACAACGCGCTGGTGCGCAGGAAATGGCGACGACTAAAGCGAAGGGAAGAATTGGTTTTCATAACGAATGTCTTGAATACTTCATCGGGCTGAAGGTTCCGCTATTGGACGGATTTAGGCGAGGGAAAATTCGCTGGTTGCTCGACAAATCAACCCTGGCGGTTCAAGCTGCGGCCGATGTCAACCGACACTCCTGAGAATACCGCACTGGACAAACTCTGGCGGGAGTATGGGCTGGTGTTTCGCGAGTTCGACGACCTGACCCTCGCGCGCTGGCTGGCGCAAACCCTGGGCCAGTTGCAAGGCCGCGTCTGGCGGCTGTCGCACCCGTTGTTTGGCGCCTACCGCCTCGCCGCGCGGCTGGGGCACGACCGCCAGATCTGGCTCAAACGGTTGGCCACTCCGCCCGCCGCGTACCCGGAATCCCCCTGTTGCCGCGCCCCCTTCCTGCCGCTGTTGACCCGCGACGTACGGGAAACCGGGCTCATCTGCCAGCATTGCGACGACACCCTCGTGCCGTTTGAGGAATTCCCCGCCGACCTGCAAACCGACCTCGGCAAGTGGGCCGCCCAATACGCCGACGTGCATGGCGTCGCTCATTGGGACGAGCGCCAGCGCCGCAGTTGCGGCGATTACGACCGGGCTTATGACGAGGCAGCCAAGCAGGCCGAACGGTTGCTGGGACAAATGGGCGCGCTGTGGGCACCCCGGCTGTTGGAGCTTTATCCCGCCGTGGTTTGGGAGGATCACGATGAATGCCTGGATGTCCGCCCGGAAGACGTGGATTGGTGATGTCCGCGCGCCACTGCCCACGGATTGACGGGATGGCGCGGCGAGGAATGCAGACGCCGTGAAACGTCCGGTTCGCTGGTTGCTGATCGCTGCGGGCGCCGTCTTGGTGCTGGTGGTGTTATTGCTGATTTTCAAAGACGCGCTCCTGACGGTGTGGGTGCGGCATCGCCTCGCAACGGTCACCGGCATGAAAACTGAGTTGCGCCGCGCGCATTGGGGGTTGGCGCCGACGGTGGTTTCCCTCGAAGGATTGCGCCTGCACAATCCGCCGGAATTCGGCGGCGGCATCTTTCTGGACCTGCCGGAATTGCGGGTGGAACCCGCCGTGGATGCGTTGATGAACCAGCGCCTGCGCCTGACGCGGGTCCGGGTGAATTTCGCCGAATTGAACATCGTGGAAAACGCGGATGGCACGCGTAATCTGGATCGCTTCCATCCGCCGCCGGCACTCCGCAAGAAACCCCGGACAACTACAACCGACACCACACCGCCATCGCAACCGCCAGCGGCACCGGCGACGAGGCCCGGTCCGGAGCGGGAGCCGGCCCCTCCATCCGCTCCATCGCCGCCGCCCGAGACGACCCCGCCTGGTTCACCGTCGGCGCCGTCCGCACCACACGCGCCACCCGCGCCGCCACCGTCAAGCCAACCCACCCCGGCCAAGTTGGAGTTTGAGGTGATTGAAACCTTGGAACTGACGCTGGGCCGCGTCCGGTTCATCAGCCA
>MWDV01000279.1 GCA_002070715.1 Verrucomicrobia bacterium ADurb.Bin118 | reverse complement strand
TTGCTCCACCTCGCGGGCGAGCATGTCGGCGGTGGCGCGGCCGGCGTCCAGCACGTCAGTCTGAGCCAGGCCGACGCGGAAGGCGCGCTGGGTCTGGCCGAACATCGCCATTAACCCGAGAATGATGACCGACAAAAGCGCGCTGACGATGAGCATTTCGACCAGCGAAAAAGCCGTCTCGGAACGCTGACGGGCTCCGGATCCCGCGAGGTTTGGCGGCCGGAAGGAGGCGTGGCGAGACCATCCGGCGGTGAACTGAGCGCCCGCCGGGAGCGGGCCCAAATGTCCGCGCGCCGGCCGAAAGGGATTCGCCGGGCATGCGCGGGGGAAGGAGAAGTCGTTCATGAGCGCGCCTCGTTTATTGATAACGCACGTAGGTGCGGGGGGTGAAAAAATACCAGCCGGCGTCGTTGGTCAATAATCCGCTGGTGGTCGCGCGGAAAACCTGGCGTCCATTGCCGATCCGGCCGCCGGGCCGCACCGGCCAGCGGAAAAGCAGGCGCACCTCATGGAGATTTGCGTATTGATTCCGGGCCACCGCCCAGTAATTGGAGCGCGCGATGAATTCCTCCCGCCCGTCCGGGGCGTTGGTGTTCACGAGATCAAACCGGATCCAGTTCGTATCCCAGTTCTGGTACGGCGTCACTTCGCACACCATACGGTAGGTGAAGGCCAGGTCCTTGACGTCCGGATTGTCCTGCGGAAATTTTTCGGACGCCGCTCCGCTCAATGCGCGGACATAGGCCGCGACGTGGTTGCTGAAATAGCCGGACGGGGCGAACACATTGGGCACGTAGGAGTACTTCGGCAGGGCCAGCACTCCGAGGATGTTATGGCCATTGGTCAACACCCGCGCCGGTGTCACCACCGAGCCGTTGAGCGTGCAATTGGTGCGGGTGTAACCGTACACATCCGGCCCGCTGACCAGTTGACCCCGCATATCGTAGCGGGTGATGACATTGGTGATGGCTTCCACGTAATTGGTCAGATCGTCATACCCACGGCTGCCGTCGCGCAACGCGCTCAACCAAATCTGGGCGTCTTGGTTGATAATGGTTTCCTCGCGGTTCTCGCGCTGCACCTGCAGACCGGTGGGCAGCACGCCGATGATGGCGACCAGGGCGAACCCGATGACCGCCAGGCACAGCGCAATCTCCACCATCGTGAAGGCGGCGGGCGGGCGGACCGGACGCCGGGGCCGGCGCGTCCGGGGATTTGAGTTGGCAAAGCCCAAATTCATTTGACCTCCTGACGTTCCACCCGCGCCCGGCCGGTAAGCCAGTCAATGCGGATGAGATTGAAGTTGTTGATGCTGTTGCCGGGCGGCCGCTCCTCCACGAACGGCGGTTTGGGCAGCGGTTCTTTCGCTGGCGAATAGGCATGGGCGAGCGTGCCGCGCGCTAGCGGAATGTATTCATCCTGCCCGGAGACCAACTGGCCCAAGTGATTGAAGGCGATGAACGGCAGGTTGACCAGGTTGGTGGGCGATTCCGCCGTCGGGAACGGCAGGGCGCGCGAGGTCTCAAATCCGTAAACCGTATGCTCGGCGGGATCGCCGGGCGATTGCAGGTTCATGAAGGTGCTGTGGGGATTGAATTTCCACGCCGCAATGAAGTTGCCCTCGGGCAGGCTGCGCCACGGACCGAGGTACCGCGCCACGGGTTGGCCCGGCTGATCGCCCACGCCGCGCAGGGTGAGGAAACCATAGGAGTTGAGCTGCTTGTCGTAGAGTTTGGCGGCGGCCGTTTGTTCCGCCGGCGGCAGGGCCGTCCAGAAATTCTCCGGCACAAAGACCAGATACACGGTGGTGCGCTGGCTGATGGCCAGTTGCCGGGCGCGCGCCACGCCGTCCAGCATCTGGCGGGTGGCGGAGGCCTGCGCCTCGGCCCGGCCAAAACTTTTGACGGCGGGCACCACCAGCGCCGCGAGAATCCCCATGATGGAAATCACCACGAGCAATTCAACGAGCGTAAACGCAGCGGATGAGCGGACGGCTTTCACGGATCAATCTTTCCAGCTTAACACGTTGTCCTTGTTCACCCCTTTGTTGGCCTTGCCATTTGGACTGTTGCTCGGGTTTGGATCAATGGAGCGATCCGGTCCGGCGGACCAGACCATGACCGGGGAGTTGCATTCATAGAAGCCCCCCACCGCCGTCCGAACGAGCCCGTTCAGCCCCACATTGCGATTGCCTTGGTCCGCCGACACCGTCGGGGAGCGATAGAAAATATCCCGGGTTTTTTCATCGTAGTTGAGGTCCAGGGTGATCACGTAGGGGTTGCCCCACGGATCCCGATACACGTGGTCCGGGCCCACGCCGGGTTCCGTCACCGAACCGACCATGCGGGCGTCCAGAAACTTGTGTTTTTGCGGATTCTTGACGTGATCGTGATTCACGGTCGGCGCCCCGCTCGGATAGACCGTCAAGTCCATCAAAATGGCGATGACCTCGGCGTTGTTGGTTTTGTAGCTGCCGGGAAATTCAACCGTCACCGTGCCGAAGGTGCCTCCGTAGGTGTAGTCGTCCTTGGGATTCAGCGCGGCGGCGGCATTGACGGCTGCCGTCGAGGCGGGCAGTTGGTTATAGGTGGATTCGTATTGTTTGATCGCCTGCACAATCGCGGTGATCTCCACCTGGGCGCGCTTGATTTGGGCCATGCGCTTGGCCTTGGCGAGCGCGGGCAACAACATCCCTGCGAGGATGCCGATGATGGCGATGACGACGAGCAGCTCGACGAGTGTGAAGGCCCGTTGGGAACGGGCGGAATGAGTCGGTCGGAGGTTCATAGGTTTCATGGGATGTCCGGGTGAATTTTCCGTGCCGGAAAAAGGTAAAGCACCGTTGCGCGAGGGAATGGGTTTCCGGTTCGTGCCGGGGCGCCGCGGCGCGGCCGCCCGCAGCGCCCGGCGCCCCACCGCCACCGCCGGATGCCACACGCTGTCGTGCCAGGACACGGACAGCGAACGCGGACCGGTGACGGAGCGGGAAAGGGGGTTGGGCATCATGGGCACGGAAGCGGTTAATAAACGTTGTTGACGATTTGCGGTTGCGGGCTCCAGTTGCTGATGCGGTTGGTCTTGCCGCCCACCAGGATGTCCACCCACAAATCAAACGCGCCCGGGTTATTGGTGGGATTGGTGACCACATAACGCCAGGGGTTCAAGCCCTTCTGGGCCGGGATGGGTTGGAAAGCGTGGTTGTCCGGCCAGCGGATGGAGCAAGTCAATACGCAAATATCCGAGCCGGGCGTAATACCGCCATACTGGGTTGGTTTGAGTTGGCGCAGGAAGGGTTGCGCGGCCGGGGCGTCGTCGGCATCAGCGGCGCGGGTGCAATTGATGAACCCGTTGACGCCGGTGCCGAAGGTAGAGGCCACATTGTTAGTCGGAATCCGGCCGCTGCCATCCAGCGTTTCATAGGTGCCGCCCACCAGCTTGGTGCCCAGCAACTCGAAAAACAATGGGTTGATCCGCGGCCGGTTCGGGCTGTTTGGCGCGTCGGGTGGATAATGGCCCAGCTTTTCCTTGTAGGTTTCGATGGCGAAGGCGATCTGCTCGAGTTCGGCCCGGGCTTTGTTGCGCTGGGCGGTTTGCTTGATGCGTCCCCCCACCGGAAGCATCAACCCGGCCAGCACGCCAATGATGGCAATGACGACGAGCAGTTCAATCAGCGTGAACGCCGTCGGCGGGCGCGGTTGCGAGTCAAGTTGCGTGTTCATCGGATTTCATCGGGCTAACGTTCGCGGATTTCCTGCTCCATGCGTTCGCTGAGCCATTGTTTGATCATGCTTTGGTAATTCAAAAAACGGGACCGGGCCAGACGCTTGATGCGCGCCAGCATCCGCGGATCCATGCGCAAGGTGACGGTCACCGATTCGGCCGTATCGGCGGCGCCGGCCACCGCCGCCTCCATGAGCCGCAGATCGGGCCGGTTTTCCAACCAGAAATCCACTTCGGCGGCTTCGTCGTCGAAGAGCGGCACTTCTTCCCATGTCGCAAAGGTTTGCATGCTTTCCGGTTGGGGCGTTCACCAAGTTACTGGCCCAGGCTTTGATTCATCTTGCGTTGATAAAAGAACCGTTCTTCCGGCTCAAAGACCCGGGTTGCCAACACCCGGATTTGC
Source organism: Verrucomicrobia bacterium ADurb.Bin118 (assembly GCA_002070715.1). Classification (GTDB taxonomy): domain Bacteria; phylum Verrucomicrobiota; class Verrucomicrobiia; order Limisphaerales; family MWDV01; genus MWDV01. Next base: position 18,824 of record MWDV01000279.1, on the reverse strand, counting down.
CGGCCGTTGGTGCGGTAAACGCTGAAAACACCCACCCCTCCCGCCGTCATGCCCAAGTTGAAATACCGGGCTTGCGCCGCAAACCGGGGGGAATCCGGCAACAACCGCACCGCAAAAGGGTCCTCAAAGGACTCCTCGATCTCTTGCTGGGTCAAAGAGCTGTCCAACTCAAAGGGCGGATTGTTCCAATCAAACTCCATTCCGAGCTATTTGTAATGTATTCGCCCATGCAATGTATTTACTTTGTATTTACACGGGCTGCCGACGTCTGTCAACGGGTTTTTCGAAAAAATTTTCGAATGTCAGGAACTGGCTTTAGCCAGCGCCTTCAGCGGTTTTTTGGGAAACCGCCGGTTATTCGTCCTTCCCGCCGCCGGCGTCCACGCCTTCCATCAGGCGGATGAGGGGCATGGCCATGGCGATGACGATGCTGCCGACGATGCCGCCCAGACAAACGAGCATGATGGGTTCGAGCAGCGAAGTCATGGCGGCGACGGCGTTGTCCACCTCATCGTCGTAGGTATCGGCGATTTTGAGCAACATTTCGGGTAATGCGCCGGTTTGTTCGCCGACGTCCACCATGCTGATTACCATGGGCGGGAACACGCCGGAGTTTTCCAGGGGCGCGGTGATGGTTTCGCCTTCCTTGACACTTTCATGCACGGCGCTGATGGCGTTGGCCACGATCACGTTGCCGGAGGTTTCCTTGACGATGGTGAGGGCCTGGAGGATGGGCACGCCGCTGCTGACGAGAGTGCCGAGCGTGCGGGTAAACCGCGCGATGGCCAGCTTGGAGATGACCGGGCCCAGGGCCGGCATCTTGAGCTTGAATTTGTCAAACACCCGCCGGCCAAACTTGGTTTTCAGGAACAGGATGAACAGGGTCACGAAGGCGGCGATGCAAATCAGCGTCACCAGAATGTTATCCTTGATGGACCGGCTGATGCCCAGCACCAGGCGGGTGAAAGCGGGCAGCGCTTCGCCTTCCAGCAAGCCTTGGAACACCTCCTCGAACTTGGGAATGACCCAGACCATGAGGACGGCCACGATGGCGACCGCCACAATGATGACCGCGACCGGGTAGAACAGGGCGGCGATGACCTTGCCCTTGATTTTCTGCGCCTTCTCCATGAACTGCGCCAGCCGGTTGAGCACCACTTCGAGCACCCCGCCCATTTCCCCGGCTTTGACCATGTTCACGAACAGGCGGTTGAACACCTTGGGATGCTGGGCCAGGCCTTCGGAAAACGTGCTGCCGCTTTCGACGGACAACGCCAGCTCGCCGAGAATGCGCTTCAAGGTGGCGTTCTTTTCCTGTTTTTCCAAGACCCGCAAGCCGCGCAGCAGCGGCAGCCCGGCGTCCACCAATGTGGCCAACTGCCGCGTGAAGGTGGTCAAAATCTTGGTGGGCACCCGGCCGCCCAAGCCGGGGATTTTGATGTTGATGTTGATGTCGAGCGCGCTCTTCTTCTTGCCGCCCTTGGCGGCGCGCACGGCGGGCTTGCTGCTTTTGCCCTTTTTGCCCGGCTTCTCGCTGACCTTGTCCACCTCGACGATCTTGGTGGGGAACAAGTTCATCTCCTTGATGCGCCCGATGGCCTCGTTCTGGCTGGCGACTTCAAGTGTCCCCCGGGTTTCCTTCCCGTGGGCATCCATGGCCACATAGCTGAATTTCGGCATGATCGCTCCTGTTCGTTTAAGTGTATTTTACGACTTCTTCAATCGTGGTCTCGCCCTCAAAGATGCTACGCAGCCCGTCTTCGCGCAAGGTCACCATGCCCAATTCAATGGCTTTCTGGCGCATGACTACTGTGGGGGCGCGTTCGTTGATGAGGGTGCGGATGGCGTCGTTGATGATCAACAACTCGAAAATCCCCTTGCGCCCCCGGTAGCCGGTGTCGTGGCACGACGAGCAGCCGCGTCCATAGTAAAAAACCTTGTCGCCCAGGTCGTGCGGGGAAAGGTTAAGCAGCGCCAGTTGGTTTTCCGTCGGTTCGAACGGGGTGCGGCAATCCGGACAGATTTTGCGGACCAACCGCTGGCCGAGCACGGCCATCAGCGTGGAGGAAATCAGGAACGGCTCCGTGCCCATGTCAATCAACCGGGTGACCGCGCCGGGGGCGTCGTTGGTGTGCAGCGTGCTCATCACCAAGTGGCCGGTAAGGGAGGATTGAATGGCGATTTGCGCGGTTTCCAGGTCGCGCATTTCCCCGATCATGATGATGTCCGGGTCCTGACGCAGGAAGGAGCGCAGCGCCTTGCCGAAGGTCATACCCACCGACTCGTTGATGGGCACCTGCATGATGCCTTCGACGTCGTATTCGACCGGGTCCTCCGCCGTCAGCAGTTTGGAGTCAATGGTGTTGATGCGGCGGAGCGCCGAATAAAGCGTGGTGGTTTTGCCGCAACCGGTGGGCCCGGTCACAATGATAATGCCGTTGGGCCGTTGAATGGCCTCGGCCATGTAGTCGTAAATGTATTTCGGGAAGCCCAAGGTTTCGAGCTCCAGATTGACCGAGGCGCGGTCCAGCACGCGGAGCACCACCGACTCGCCGAATTGCGTGGGCAGGGTGGAAACGCGCAGGTCAATCGGCCGGCCGGCCACGTGGTGCGTGATGCGTCCGTCCTGCGGCAGCCGGCGCTCGGAGATGTTCAGGTTGGACATGACCTTGAGCCGCGAGATGACCGGCAGGGACAGGTGCTTGGGCGGGGGCGACATTTCGTAGAGCGCGCCGTCCACGCGGTAGCGGATTTTGAATTCGTCTTCGAACGGCTCGAAGTGGATGTCGCTGGCGCGGTCCAGCACCGCCTGTTGCAGCACCAGATTCACAAACTTCACAATGGGCGCCTGGTTGGCCAGGTCTTCCACCAGATCGGCATTGTCCGCCGCCTCGACGGCGATTTCCTTGTCCGCCCCCAGTTCCTTTAACACGGCGGCGACATCGGCGGTTTCCTCGCCGTAATCCTTGTCAAGGGCGCTGAGCACCTGGGCGGGGTCGGCGACCACCGGCTGGATTTCGCGTTTGATCACGTACCCCAGCTCGTCAATCCGGCTGGGGTTCAGCGGATCGGCAAAGGCCACGCGCAGCACACCGCCGTCTTGTTCCACCGGCACGCACTCATAGAGCCGGGCGGTGGCGGCGGGAATGACGGCCAGCAGGTCGGGCGACGGATGTTTTTCGCGCAGATTCACCACGTCGGTGTTCAGATAGTCCGCCATCACTTGGAGGATGGCATCCAAATCCATCACGCCGTAATCCTGCAGGAGTTGGATGATCGGGGTGCCGGCCCGTTTGTGTTCGGCCGCCACCTCCTCGTATTGGAGGTCGTCAATCAACTGCCGTTCCTTGACCAGCGCGAGCAGCGGACTGTGGATGTCTTCCGCCATAAAATGCTATGCCGTCGGGGCGCCGGGGGCGGCTTCCGCGCCGACCGCCTGGGCCAGTTCGAGTTCCTGAAGTTTGGCTTGAATGGTGATCGGGTCCTGCGCCTTGGTGATGACTTCCTCGCGCGCGATCATGCCCGCCATGTATTTTTCCAACAAGAACGAGTCCAGCGTCACCATGCCGTATTTGGCGCCGGTCTGAATGTCCGACTGGATGCGGAAGGTTTTGTTGTCGCGAATGAGCGCGGCGATGGACGGGGTGTTGATCATGATCTCGAACACCGCCACGCGCCCGGGCTTGTCAATGCGCGGGATCAACAACTGCGAAATCACCGCCACCATCACAGTGGACAACTGAATGCGGATCATTTCCTGCTGGTTCGTCGGGAAGGCGTTGGTGATGCGGTCAATGGTCTTGGCCGCTCCGGTGGTGTGCAGCGTGCCGAACACCAAGTGCCCGGTTTCCGCCGCCGTGATGGCGGCTTCAATCGTTTCCAGGTCGCGCATTTCCCCCACCAGAATCACGTCCGGGTCCTGCCGCAGCACCCGGCGCAGGGCCTCGGCAAAACTCGGCACGTCCACGCCGATTTCCCGCTGGGTGATGAGCGACCGCTTGTGCTTGTGGTAATACTCAATCGGGTCCTCGATCGTGACAATGTGCGCCTCGTCGCGTTCCTCGTTGATGATGTTAATCATGGAGGCCAGGGTCGTGGTCTTGCCCGACCCCGTCGGGCCGGTGACCAGCACCAGGCCGCGGGGTTTGTAGAGCAATTCCTTGGCGGAGGGCGGGATTCCGATCTGCTCCATGGTGAGCATCTTGTTGGGAATCTGCCGCAGCACCATTCCGAAGTTGCCCTTCTCCTTGAACACGCTCACCCGGAACCGCGCCATGTCGCCAAAGGCAAACCCGAAGTCCGAGCCGCCCCGCTCGCGGACTTGCTGGATGTGATCCTCGGAGGTGATGCTGCGCATCAATTCCTCGGTGTCCTCCGGTTTCAGGATCGGGCCCTCCACGCGGTGCAAAATTCCATGCACGCGAATCACCGGGGCCGTCCCCACGCGGATGTGCAGGTCGGACGCGTTCTCGGACACGACCAACTGCAACAGATCTGACATTGAATATGACATGATTTGTCGGTTTTAACCGGCTTTGACTCGCTCAGGCGGAAAGGCGCGGCGGCAAAGGAAGGCGGCGGTGTCCCGCCCGGGTGTTTCGTCCTTTAATCCACATCGCCCACGGTGGCCCGGATGACCTCTTCCGGCGTGGTCAACCCCGCCAGCACTTTGCGCACGCCGTCCTCGCGCAAAGTCCGCATACCCATCTCGCGCGCCCGGTTGCGCAACACCGAGGCGGGCACTTTTTCATAAATCAGTTTGCGCGCCTCGTCGTCCACTATGAACATCTCAAAAATGCCCATCCGCCCGCGGCAGCCGGTGCCGGCGCAGTCGGGACAGCCCCGGCCGGCCATGAATTTTGCCTCCGCCACCTGACTGGCGTCAATGTTCAACGCGCGCAATTCCTGCTCGGTGGGCGTGGTCGGTTCGCCGCAGCGTTTGCACACCTTGCGCACCAGCCGCTGGGCCATAATGCCCCGCGTGGAGGAGGCCACCAAGAAGGGCTTCACTCCGATGTCAATCAAGCGCGTCACGGCGCTGGGAGCGTCGTTGGTGTGGAGCGTGGAGAACACCAAGTGCCCGGTCAGCGAGGCGTTGACGGCGATGGTGGCGGTTTCCAGGTCGCGGATTTCCCCGACCATGATGACGTTGGGCGCCTGCCGGAGCATCGAGCGCAACGCCGCCGCGAAGGTCAACCCTACCGTTTCGCTCACCTGCACCTGGTTGATCCCCGCCAGAATATATTCCACCGGGTCCTCGACCGTGATGATCTTGCGGTCCGGCCGGTTGATGAAGTGCAGCACGGCGTAAAGTGTCGTCGTCTTGCCCGAGCCGGTGGGCCCGGTGACCAGCAAAATCCCGTCCGGCAAACCGATCAACCGCTCGAACGTCTGTTGGTCGTCGGTGAAAAAGCCCAGTTCCGGCAAACCCAGGCGCAGCCCTTCCTTGTCCAGAATACGCATGACGATGCTCTCGCCGTGCGTCGTGGGCAGGCAGGAAACCCGCAGGTCAATCACTTTGCTGCCCACCTGGGTTTGAATGCGTCCGTCCTGCGGAATGCGGTGTTCCGAGATGGACATGTTGGACTGGATTTTGAGCCGGCTGATGATGGCCGCCTGCAAACGCTTGGGCGGGCCCTTCATTTCGTGAAGCAACCCGTCAATCCGGTAGCGCACGCGGAACCGCTTGGCCAGCGGCTCGAGGTGAATATCCGAGGCGCGCAACTTGAACGCGTCCGAGATTAACGAGTTCACCAGCTTGATCAACGGCGCGTCGGCTTCCACCGCCGAACCGTCATCGGTCAAGGTGGTCGCCACCTCCACGTGCTCGCGGGTTAATTCCTCGATGACGCCCTTGAACCGTTCATCATCCGCCGCGCTGCGCTGGCCGCCGTAATACCGGTTGAGGGCGGACTCGATTTCCGGTTCGGAAGCGACCTGTAAAACGATTTCCTTGTTCAACAGGTGCGTCAGCGAGTCAATCGTGGCCAGATCCGACGGATCGGCAATGGCCACCGTCAGGGTGGTGTCATGGAGGTAAACGGGAATGACCCGGTATTTTTTGGCGATATGCCGCGGGATGGCGGCAATCACGTCATCCTCGATCTGCATGCCGCCGAGGGCCACCACTTCCGCCCCGAAATGCGCCGCCTTGGCCTGGGTGACGTCCGCCGGACGGATCAGCTTGTTGGCGAGCATCAGGTCCACCACCCCCACCCCGGCCGCCTCCGCTTCCTGGCGGGATTGCTCCACCTGGTCCTCGTCAACGAATCCCAAGTCCACCAACAAATCAATTAGATAGTCGTCTTTTTCAGCCACGGCTTGTGTCAACGACCCGTAGGTCGCGGAATAGGCAACAGAGTAGTCCGCCGAATTTGGCGATGTCAATGCGGCGCGGGGAGAATTTAGGTCCGGAAAATCCCGGACGCGCCGTAGGCGATTCTGCAACCACGCAGCTCCGGCTGCCAACGCCACCTGCCCAAAACTGCCGCCTCGAATCCCGGCCCGCCAACCGACTGTGGATCAGAAGAATCGCCGGGCTTTATCCCGCGCCAGCGGCTTTTTTCTCCGCCTGGGGAGGCGCCGCATTCGCGGGCGGACGCGCGGAGGGCGAAATGGATTCCGGGGCGTCCTGCTCCGGCACTTTCAACTCGGTCCGCAACCGGGTGAGTTCGGCGTGCAACTGGCGCTGGGTGTTCGCGTAGCGGGGATCGTTGTAAACGTTTTTCAGCTCGTGCGGATCGGCGTCGTTGTCAATCAACGTCCAATAATTCATCTCCGGCTCGTAGAAATAGAACAGCTTGTACCGCTCGGTCACGACGCCGTAATGCTTGCGCACACTGTGCCAGGCCGGGAATTCGTAATAGTGGTAGTAGAAACTAGTGCGCCAGTCCTTGGGCGTCACGCCGCGCAGCAAGGGCGCGAGGCTGCGCCCCTGCATGTCGGCCGGCACGGGCAGCCCCGCAGCTTCCAAGAACGTTTCCGGAAAATCGAGCACCGAGACCAGATTCGTGTTCCGACTGCCGGATTGGGCCACGCCGGGCCAGCGAATGATGAGCGGGGTGGTCAGGGATTCCTCGTAAATCCAGCGCTTGTCAAACCAGCCGTGCTCACCGAGGAAAAAACCCTGATCCGACGAGAAAACCACCAGTGTGTTATCCGCCAGCCCCTCGTCATCGAGATACTTCAAGAGCCGTCCCACGCTGTCGTCCACCGCCAACGCCACGCCCAGGTAGTCGTGCATGTAACGTTGATACCGCCAGCGGACGAGGTCTTTGCCGGTCAGGTTGGCCTGGATGAATTCTTGATTGCGGGGCGCGTAGTAGGCGTCCCAAACCTTACGCTGTGCCGCGTTGAGCGACCGGGGCGTGTCCAGTTTGGCGTCCAATCGGGTGAAGGTTTTCGCCAAAGTCATGTCCTGCTCGTGCTCGGCGCGGCCGCGGTTGGCATAATCATCAAAGAGCGTCTCCGGCTCGGCGAATTGGCGGTCCTTGTGCCAGCCCAAGTGGCGCAGCGGCGGCGACCATTCCCGGTGGGTGGCCTTGTGCTGGCTCAACAGCAGAAACGGTTTGGACCGGTCCCGGTGCCGGAGCCATTCCAGGGAGAAATCGGTGATGAGATCGGTGACGTAACCTTCGTGGGTCTCCCGTTTCCCGTGTTTGATGAAGGCCGGATTGTAGTAGATGCCCTGGCCGGGAAGGATTTGCCAGTAATCAAAACCGGTCGGATCGCTGTCCAAATGCCACTTGCCAATGATGGCCGTTTGATAGCCGGCGGCCTGCAACAGTTTGGGAAAAGTTTGTTGCGCGCCGTCAAAGCGATTGCCGTTGCGGTAGAAGCCGTTCAAATGGCTGTATTTGCCGGTCAAGACCACCGCGCGGCTCGGCCCGCAAATCGAATTGGGCACGAGACAACGCTCAAAGAGCATGCCTTCGCGCGCGAGCCGGTCCAGGTTCGGCGTCTGCAACAGGTGAAGCGGATGCCGATAGGCGCTGATGGCTTGGCGGGTCAGGTCATCGCAGAAGATGAGCAGAATGTTGGGTGGCTGGGGGGCCGCGACGACGCTGAGGGCCGTGACGCCAAGGAGCAAAGAGAGCCGTCGTTTCATGGTGAAATGTTCTGTAGCATAAACCCGGCGGACGTGGCGAGAGCGATTTGAGCGACTTTTCCCGTCGGTTGTGGCGCGAACAATGTTCTCCGCGGAGCCGGGCGCTTTCCAAGCAAAGGCCAGGTTGAAAATTATGAAAAAGGATGGGCCGTGTGCAGTTGCCAGTCTTCCAGCAAGGCCTCGGGAATTTCTCCAATGAACCGCGACGGTTTCTGCATAAAATCACCCGAGGCCCCGTGCGTGGCGCGGATCAGGGGATAACACAGATACAGTTCGTTGCGCGCCCGCGTGATGGCCACATACATCAGACGCCGCTCTTCTTCCTCGCCGTCCGCCGTCTCCAACGCACGCGCCGCCGGAAACAACCCGTCGCACAGCATGATGAGAAACACGACATCGAATTCCAATCCCTTGGCCTGGTGGATGGTCGAAAGCCGCAACTGTTCCGGATCACGGTTGGCCGGGGCGTCAGTCTCAGCCTCGACGTTGGTAAGCAGCGCCAACTGGGTCAAAAAATCGTTCAGTTCCTCGAACTGTTGGGCGAAGGCCGCGAGTTGTTCCAAGTCCTCCAACCGGGAGCGATAGTTGGGATACGCCGCTTTGAGGTAATCTTCATAGCCGGCCTCAAGCACCAGTTCAATCATGGCGGCGGGGGCGCGCCCGTCCACGGTTTCCAGTTGGGCCAGGGTTGCCACCAGTTGCGCCCAGGCGGTCGCCGCCTTCTTCGGCACTGCGGACGCGCAACGTTGGAGCGCGGTGGCGAGTGGGTTCCGGTTTGGAGTCTCCGGTTGGGGGGCGGTCTGAGATGCGGCCGGAGGGGAAAGCTTTTCGGCGGCCGCCTGAAACGCGCGCCACAACTTTTCCGCGCTCTTCCGGCCAACGCCCGACAACTGTTGCACGATGCGTTTGAAGGATAGTTCATCCCGCAGATTAGTGACGAGCTTCAGATACGCGGCCACATCCTTGATATGAGCCTGCTCAAAGAAACGGATGCCGCTGGTGATGCTGAACGGGATATTCCGTCGGGTCAGTTCCAATTGCAGTTCCAATGCGTGGAAGTGCGACCGGTAGAGCACAGCCATGCTTTCCAGCGCCGTGCCGGCCTCGCGCAACTCCAAAACCCGTTGGGCCACGAACGCCGCCTGTTGCGCCGCATCCGTGCAGACCACCCACGCGGGGCGCGGGCCGGCGGGACGGGCCGGCGCCAGCGCCTTGACGAATTGATTCGCATTGCCGGTAATGGCCGCATTCGCCACCCGCAAAATCTCCGGCGTGCTGCGGTAGTTGGTTTCGATCTTGTAAACCCGGGCCTCCGGATAACGTTCCGGGAACCGCAGGATGTTTTGAAAATTCGCTCCGCGCCAGCCGTAGATGCTTTGCGCGTCATCGCCCACCACCATCAGGTTGTGGTGCCGCGCCGCGAGCAGATCAATCACGTCGCTCTGGAGCTTGTTCGTGTCCTGATACTCGTCCACGAGAATGAATTGAAACCGCCGTTGATAATGCTCGCACACGTCGGGGTGTTCCTGGAGCAGTTGCAGCCACAACCCGAGTAGGTCATCGAAATCCATGACGTTGGTGGCGCGCTTGCGTTCGATATAACGGCGTTGAATCGCGGCCACGGATGAGGCCAGGGGGGTGAAGTAACCGTAGTGTTCCTCGAGAATTTGCCCCACGGATTGCCGCGTGTTGATCGCGAGTGAAAAGATGTCCCCCAGCACTTCCGCCTTGGGAAAGCGCGTGGCTTTGGTGTCCAGGGCGGATTCCGTCACGCAGGTGCTGATCAGATGCTTGGCGTCTTCGCGGTCAAGGATGCTGAAATCACGCGCGGCGCCCAGCAGGGGGGCATGCGCGCGGAGGATGCGGTTGCCGATGGCATGAAACGTCCCCCCCCAGAGCGCCGCCAGTTCCTGCCCGAGCAGCGTGGCCACCCGCCGCATCATCTCGCGGGCGGCCTTGTTGGTGAAGGTCAACAGCAGAATGCGCTCCGGCGGCACACCGTTCTCCAGCAGAAACGCCACGCGATAGGTGAGCGTGCGCGTTTTACCCGAACCCGCGCCGGCGATCACCAGCGCCGGGCCGGGCGGCGCGGTGACCGCGGCATGTTGTTGCGCATTCAGTTCGCGCGCGTAATCCAACTGCAGCCGTCCCGCGGTGCGGAACGGTTGCAGGATGTAATCGCGTGACATGGCGCAGATTCAAGAGACAAACCCTCCCGGGCAAAAGCAAAAAGACGCGCGCCCCGCGCGCCCGCGCCGTCTTTCAATCGGCGGAGACTCCCGGCGTCCGTAATCGCGCCAGGTTGGCTTCAATCCGGTTCAGGTATTCGTTCGGCCCGTCCGGATACGGATCATTGAGAAACCGATACACGCCGCGAAATTCGCGCTCCAATCTGGGCCTCACAAATGCGTGCCAGAAATGCGGAGTGCGCTGGAGGACGTCCTCAGCGCTGGCAAACGATGCCAGCGCTTGGTGCGGCCCCTCGGTAAACGCGGCGGCCTCGGCCAGCTCCGCATACAGGTCCGGCAGTTTTTGCAGGTAATTATCCGCGGCCATCTGGCCCAGCAAATCGGCGGTGGCCACCGCGCATCCCACGACGCGTTCCGGCTCGCTTTGGAAGGGGAGCATGTCGGGATGGGTTTCGACGCCGGTGCAATGGATCATATTTTGCACCGCTTGAATGTCGGCAGGAGAAAAGCCCTGTTCCGCCAGCCGCCGGCCGGCGAATTGCGCGCTGCGCGCGACGTGAGTGACGGTGTATTTCGCGCCGGTGCCCGCGCGGTCGTCCCGGTGTTTCAGGTAGCCGGTGTCATGCAGCAGCATGGCCAGCAAACCGAGTTCAAAAAAGTGCGGCGTCAACACCGGCGCGGCGCCGGCCCGCTGCCGGCCTCGCAACAAACGCGCCAGACAGAGCGTGCCCTGCAAGGTGTGCTCCAGATCGTGGTAACGGGTGTCCACCGCCTGATAGTCCGCGCACCCGCGGGTGAAACACGCCACCACCCAATCGAAAGTCCGTGGCACCCAGGTCCGTTCGCCATCCGGGAACATGCCCAGATAAGCCGCCTGCACTTCGGCCGCGACGGCGGTCGGATTTTTCGTGTCAACCGCTCCGGACATCACGGCGCATCCTAAGGGGGCGCGTTCGGGAATGCACGCCTGAAAATCGAGGGTTGGGATTGCCCCGGCCCCGGCCGCCTGCGGGTGGCGGCAGCACGCCGGCACCGTCGCTTCATGGAAAATACATTGGCGGGCGCGGCGGCGTGGTGTTAAATGCCGCGGACACACAGCGCGAGCCTGGTCCAAATTTGGTGAATGCAAGAGCCTGATCGTGAAGCAAACCGACGCTCAAGTCTTGGTGGTTGAGGACGACCCGGAGTTGGCCGTGGTCCTGCGGGAACTGCTGTCGCCGGAGGACATCCAGCTCCATCACGCGCCGTCCGCCGGCGCTGCCCTGGCCCGGTTGAACGACCGGATCTTTGACTTGATTCTGCTGGATCTGGGATTGCCGGACATGGATGGCTTCGAGCTGTTGCAGCAGATCCAAACGCATCCGCAGGGGCAGGCCACACCGGTGATTGTGGTGACCGCGTGGAACCGCGCGGCGGACAAGCTGCGCGGCTTCGAGTTGGGCGCGGTGGATTATGTGACGAAGCCGTTTGAAGCCGCCGAACTGAAGGCACGCGTGTGCAGCGCGCTGCGCACCAAACGGTTGCAGGATGAATTGACCCGCACGAACCGCGGCTTGGAAGCCGCGCGGGCCGCGGCGGAGGTCAGCGCCCGGAATAAGGCGGATTTCCTGGCCAACATGAGCCATGAAATCCGCACGCCCATGAACGGCGTCCTGGCCATGTCCGGGTTGCTTCTCGAAACGCCGTTGACCCCGGAGCAACGGGGATACGCCGAGACCATCCATTCCAGCGGTGAATCGTTGTTGCGCATTCTGAATGACATCCTCGATTTTTCCAAAATCGAATCCGGCCGCGTGGAACTGGAATGCGCGCCCTTTGACCTGCGCCGGTGCGTGGAGGAAGCCCTCGATTTGTTGAGCGCGAAGGCGGCGGAAAAACGCCTGGAACTGGCCTGCCAATTGGACGACGGCATCCCCCCGCGCGTGTTGGGCGACGCCACGCGGTTGCGGCAGGTGTTTGTCAACCTGATCAGCAACGCCATCAAATTCACCCATGCCGGCGAAGTGGTGGTCACGCTGCGGCTGCTGTCCAGTTCCGGGTTGCCGGTCCAGGGCAACGCCCCGTACTGGCTGCAGTTTTCCGTGCGCGACACCGGCATCGGCATTCCGCCAGACCGGATGGCCCGCCTCTTCCGGCCGTTCAGTCAAGGGGACGCCTCCACCGCCCGGCAGTACGGCGGCACGGGACTGGGGCTTTCCATCAGCCGCAGTCTGGTGGAGGCCATGGGCGGCCAGATGTGGGTCGAGAGCATTCCGCAAAAGGGCTCCACCTTTCATTTCAACCTGCCCTTGCGCGCCGCCTCGTCCGCGCCAGCGCCGTCACCGCCCGTTCCGCCCCCGCCGCTGGTCAACCGACGGCTGCTCATCGTGGATGACAACCCCACCAATTGCCGCATCCTGACCCGGCAAACCAGTAAATGGGGCATGCTCCCCCAAGGAACGCACAGTTCCCGGGAAGCCCTGGAGCGATTGCGCGCCGGGGAACAATACGATCTGATCCTGCTCGACATGCAGATGCCCGAGATGGACGGGCTGATGCTCGCGCAGGAAATCCGCCAGCTCCCCGGGACGGCCGACGTGCCGCTCGTCTTGTTGACCTCCATGGGAATGCCCGCGAATCAACCCGCAATCGCAAGCGCCGGATTTGCCAGTTACCTGACCAAACCCGTCAAACCCAACCAACTGCAAGAAACATTAGTCCGCGCCCTGGGCGGCACTTCGATGCCCGCCGCGCCCCCTCGAATTCCCGTTATGTTTAAACTCGACCCGTCGCTGGCGAAACGGTTGCCGCTGCGCGTTTTGTTGTGCGACGATAACATCATCAACCAGAAAGTCGCCGTGCGGTTGTTGCAGCAGATGGGGTATCAGGCGGACGTGGCCACGGACGGCATCCAGGCGTTGGCGGCATTGGACCGGCAGGCGTACGATTTGGTGTTCATGGACGTGCAGATGCCGCGGCTGGACGGCTTGGAGGCCACCCGCACCATCCGGGAGCGCCAGGCGGACCCGGCTCAATTTCCGAATTACGCCGGGCGGGTGGTCGTCGTGGCGATGACCGCCAGCGCCATGCCCGGCGACCGGGACCGTTGCCTGGCTGCCGGGATGGATGATTACCTGGCCAAACCCGTTCGACTGGAAGACGTGCGCGGCATCGTGGAACGTTGGGGACCAATGATTCAACAAGCTGCGACGGCCACGACGAAACCGGACGTGGAAACGCCAAAGGCTCCGGCGACGGCATCGGCGACCGCCGCACCGGTTGCCGCGCCGCCTTCCGCCGCCGAACCACCTTCGGTGGATTTACCGCGTTTGTTGGAGTTCGCGGACGGCAACATGGAAAACCTGCGGGAACTGGCCACGTTGTTTGTGCGCCAGACCACGGAACAACTCACGCAACTGGCGGCGGCTGTCGAGGCCGGCAACGCCCCGGAAATCCGGCGTTTGGCGCACAGTTGCGCCGGGGCCAGCGCCACCTGCGGCATGCGCCGCCTCGCGCCCTTGCTGCGTCGGTTGGAACACTTGGCCGAGGCCGGAGATCTGAAGGACGCTCCCGCCTTGGCGGATGAGGCGCAGAATGAATTTGAAGCCATTCGGGAGTTCCTGACTCCCTACTGCGGCGATCCGGATTCCGCTGCCGCCGATGTTCCGTCATGAGCAAACTACTGATCGTTGGCGGCAATAAAACCACCGCGACACTCGATCGGCCGACCCCCGCGACGTGATGATGCCGGCTTTTGACATCCGCCACCCCGCCCGATAGGGTGTCCGCATGGAATCGCTGCACGCCCCCTGGCGGATTCAATATATTCTTGCGCCCAAGCCGTCGCCGGCGGATGGCTCGTTGTTCACCCAGATTGCCCAATCCAGCGATGACGAAGGCAATTTGGTGATCTGCCGGGAGCGCACCTGCTACGCGTTGTTGAATCGCTATCCCTACAACGGCGGGCATCTCATGGTGGTGCCATACAAGGCGGCCAGCCACTTGGGCGCCCTCACCAGCGACGAGTTGACCGATCTCCTGAAGTTGACGCAACGCTGCGTGGAGGCGCTTACGCAACTCATGAAACCGGACGGGTTCAACATTGGCATGAACCTGGGCAAAGCCGCCGGCGCCGGCATCGAGGAGCATCTGCATCTGCATATTGTGCCCCGCTGGAACGGGGATACCAATTTCATGCCCGTGCTGGCCGACACCAAGGTCCTGCCCGAAGCGTTGACCGAAACCGCCGCCCGTCTGCGCGCCGCGCTGGCCCGTTGATTGTCCATTCGCATCCCGCCCCGCCTGTTTTCCATGCCGACTGAGACCCTCTACTTCGAGAACGCCCGCTTCGCCCAACAACTTTACAACAATGAGCCCCGCAACCTCGCGGCCCTGGAGACGCACCTGGGCGTCAAGGCGGTGTCGCGCGAGGGCTGGATCAAACTGGAGGGCGGCGCCGATGCGGTGGAACGCGCCAAACAACTTTTCCTGCTGCTGGAAGGCTCGTTGAAAGGCGGCGGGCTCGTGCGCAATCGCGAGTTCATGCACGCGCTTAACGTGGTCAAACTGGAAGGGGTGGCCACCTTGCGCGACCTGATGACCGACCGCATCGTGACTTCGGAACGGAAGGCGGCCGTCACCGCCAAGACGCCCGGCCAGAAGCGGTATCTGGAAGCCATCCGCCGCCACGATGTCACGTTCGGCATCGGTCCCGCCGGCACGGGCAAAACCTATCTCGCTGTGGCGCTGGCGCTGGCCGCGCTGCGGGAAAACAAGGTGGCCCGCATCATTCTCACCCGCCCGGCCGTGGAAGCCGGCGAGGCGCTGGGTTTTCTGCCCGGGGACCTCTACGAAAAAATCATGCCCTATCTCCGCCCGCTGCACGACGCGTTGCACGACATGTTGCCCGCGGAGGAGATTCAACGGCACACCGAGCGAAACGTCATTGAGATTGCCCCCCTGGCGTATATGCGCGGACGGACGTTGAACCACGCGTTCATCATCCTGGACGAAGCCCAGAACTCGACAACCGAGCAGATGTTCATGTTCCTGACCCGGCTGGGCCATCATTCGAAGGCGGTCATCACCGGCGACGAAACGCAAATTGACCTGCCGCCCAACAAACATTCCGGTCTGCTCGAAGCGCATCGCGCGCTCCGGCGGGTGGACGGCATTGCCATGATCGAGTTCACCAAGCGCGATGTGGTCCGCCATCCGCTGGTGCAGCGCATCATCACCGCCTACGAGGAACATCGCGGCCAGGCGCGTCCGGCCTGAACCATGTCGCTGACGCTCACGCTCCGGAATCGTCAGCGCACCCGCGCGGTGGCAACGCACCGGTTGCGCCGCATCATCCGCTGCCTGCTAACCGATCTGCTGGCCATCCAAACGGCCGACTTGGGCGTCTTTATCGTGGCGGCGCCGGAGATGGCCCGGCTAAACGAGCGTTTCCTGGGACACGCCGGCACGACCGATGTCATCACCTTTGATTACGCGGACGCAGCGGCTGTCCATTCAGTGCCGGAACTGCACGGCGAGATTTTTGTTTGCCTGGACGAAGCCGTGACGCAAGCGCGCCGCTTTCGCACCTCGTGGCCGACGGAATTGGTTCGTTATATTGTGCATGGAGTGTTGCATTTGCGCGGCTACACGGATCAGGTCCCCGCCGCCCGGCGACGGATGAAACGCGAGGAGGACCGGCTGCTGCGCGCCCTGGCCCGGAGCTTCGTCTTGAGCCGGCTGGCCTCGCACCGTTAAAGTTCGCCCGTGCCAAAGAATCTTTTCAGCCGTGGCCGCGCCTATTTCCTGACCGGATTCGCGGTGCTACTGCCCGCGCTCATCACCCTGGCGTTGGTGAAGTGGATTTTTATCAGCATCGCCAGCATCACCGACTGGCTTCTGTTCTTTTTACCCCGGACCCTGACCCACGCGGAGGGCGGGCGCGGGGCCATGCATTGGTATTGGAGCCTCGTGGCGCTGGGATTGGCGGCGGGATTGGTGGCCCTCGTCGGCTGGCTCACGCGCTATTACGTCGGCAAACGGCTCGTCGCGTGGCTGGACCTGGTGATGCTGCGTCTGCCGTTGCTGAACAAAATCTATTCCATCATCAAACAGGTCAACGAGGCGTTCAGTTCCAGCAAAAAAAACGCCTTCAAAACGGTGGTGCTGATCGAATACCCCCGGCGCGGCATCTATTCCCTGGGTTTCATCACCAGCGACCAAGGCAGCGAGGTCCAATTCCACACCGGTCAGCCGGTGGTTTGCATTTTTGTGCCGACCACACCCAACCCAACCTCGGGCTTTCTCGTCATGGTGCCCGAAGATCAGGTCACCAAGTTGAGCATGTCCGTGGCGGAAGCCATCCGGTACATCATCAGCCTGGGCTCGGTGATGCCGGAATTTGCCCCGCCGCCGGATGCCGTCGCGCCGCCGGGGCGGCCGTCCTTTCCGTTGCCCGCTACGCCGGGCGACAGCCACGCATGATTGAAAATGCCACCGGCATCATTCTGCGTGTGCGGCCGCTGACCGAGACCAGCCTCATCGCGCATTGGCTCACGCCCACGGTGGGACGCCTCGCCACCGTCGCCAAGGGCGCGCGGCGGCCCCGGTCGTCTTTTGCGGGCAAGCTGGATCTGTTTTTCGAGGGGGATTTCAGTTTCCACCGCAGCCGGCGTTCCGAACTCCATCCGTTGCGCGAAGTTACCCTGCGCGAAAGCCACAGCCGGTTGCGCCGGGAATTGGGATGCCTCCAGCAAGCCAGCTACGCCGCCGCGCTCATTGAGCAAACCACGGAAACCGAAACGCCCGTGCCCGAGATTTATACGTTGTTCGTGCGGTTCGTGTGGCGGTTGGACGCGCACGTTTTGAAGCCGCGCCACGTCTTTGCCTTTGAATTAAAACTCCTCCGCCTCCTCGGCCTTGAACCCAATCTGTCAAGCGGCCGGCTGGCGCCCGCCACGCGTGACCTGGTCCAGACCCTGCTGGAAACGGACGAAGAGGCATTGGACAGTTTGCCGGCTACCGCGCCGCAGGTCCGCGCCCTCCGCCAGTTCCTGCATGGCTTTCTGATCTTCCATCTCGGCCGGATTCCCCCGGGACGAAACCGCGCGCTGGGGGAATCTCCATAACACATCCAGAGCCGCATGGATGGCTCCGCAGAGTGTCCGGCGACGCCAGTCCAAGCCGAAAAGCATGGCCGCCCCCAGTACAAGCACCACGCCCAAAGTCAGCGCTGTCTCGCTGTTCACGAGGATTCCGGCTTCGTCTCCGGCTCCACCCACTTGCCGTGTTCGCGAATCAAATCCACCAGCCGGTCCACCGCCTCGGCTTCCGGGATGTTGAATTTGATCGGCGTTTTGCCCACATAAAGATTGATCTTGCCCGGGGCGCCTCCCACATAGCCGAAGTCCGCGTCCGCCATTTCACCCGGACCGTTCACGATGCAGCCCATGATGCCAATTTTGACCCCCTTGAGATGGGCCGTTCGCGCCTTGATCCGCGCGGTCACGATCTGAAGATTGAACAGCGTCCGGCCGCAGGAGGGACAGGCGACATAATCGGCCTTGAAGGAACGACAGCCGGCCGCCTGCAGGATATTGTAGGCGAGGCGCAGCGATTGACCCGCCCCCGGTTCACCGCGAACCAAAATCGCGTCCCCGATGCCGTCGGCCAGCAACGAGCCGATTACGATTGAACTGCGCAGCAGCGCGATCTTGGATTCCAGCGGCGGGGATGCGATGCCTAGACAATCCTTCAGCAGGATGGGGTGACGGCATCCCTTGAGTTTCAGCCGGGCTGCCAGCAGGCGAAACGCCGCAATGGCCGGTAAATTCACGCCATCCTTGACCGTGACCAGGTGCGCGGCTTCATCCAGGACGAAGTCCCGCGTCGGATCCACCTCCGTAATCTTCAGGTCTTCATACACCGCCTCGGGCCGCACATCATCCTGGGGACGAAGTTTCGGCGTCACCCGGTCCCAGACGGCCCGTGTCACCACCACGCGGATCGGTTGCTGGCCGCCACCCTTGAGGCGTTCATTCAAGTGAACTTCCGCTGCTTGGCGCCGCTCGAACTCGAACGGCTTGAAGGGCCAGGCGTCCGGGCCGGCGGGCACCGGGACAGCCGCGCCGGTTGGCGCGTCGGTGGGGGACGTCCCCGTGAGCACGGGGATTTGCGCCAGCAAATCGCGGCAGACTTCAATTTCCCGCGGCGAATCCTCCGTCAACGAAACGCGAATCGTGTCCCCCAACCCATCACACAACAGGGAGCCGATCCCGATCGCGGACTTGATGCGTCCATCCTCGCCGTCACCCGCTTCGGTGACGCCGAGATGCAGCGGATAATTCCAGTCCGGCCCTTCCTGCTCCAGGCGCGCCACCAGCAGCCGATAGCACTCAATCATCACCTTGGGATTCGATGACTTCATTGAGAACTTGAAATTGTGGAAATCATGTTTCCGGCAGATGCGCGCGAATTCGAGCGCGCTCTCCACCATGCCCAGCGGCGTGTCGCCAAACCGGTTCATGATGCGGTCCGAGAGCGAGCCGTGG
>MWDV01000278.1 GCA_002070715.1 Verrucomicrobia bacterium ADurb.Bin118 | reverse complement strand
CGAAGGAACGATGCACAACACCGCCTCAACTCCCGTCCTCACCGCCCGCCAGCGGTGGTTTGTTCTCGTCGCCGCCTTTCTCGGTTGGATGTTTGACGGTTTGGAGATGGGCATCTTTCCGGTCGTGGCGCGTCCGGCGCTGCAAGAGTTGCTGGGCACGCAGGCCGATCAACAGGTCGGGCCGTGGATGGGTTACATCACGGCGTTGTTCCTCGTCGGCGCCGCGGGCGGCGGACTGCTCTTCGGTTGGTTGGGTGACAAAGTGGGGCGGGTCCGGGCGATGATTGCCAGCATTCTGACGTATTCGTTGTTCACCGGTGCGTGTTATCTCGCCACCGCGGCGTGGCATCTGGGCGTCTTTCGTTTTGTGGCCGCCTTGGGCATGGGTGGGGAATGGGCGTTGGGCGTGGCGTTGGTCATGGAATGCTGGCCGGAAAACCGGCGGCCCCTGCTGGCGGGCGTGATCGGCGCGGCGGCAAACCTGGGCTACGCGCTCATCGGGTTGTTGACCTGGATTGTTCCGGTGCGGCCGGATTCGTGGCGCTGGGTGATGCTGGCCGGCGCGGCGCCCGCGTTGCTGGCGTTGTGGATGGTCATGTTTGTGCCGGAATCGAACCGCTGGAAGCAATCCGTTAAAACGCGAAAGACGCAGCCGTTGGCGGAAGTGTTCGGGCGGGACCTCTGGAAAACGACGGTGCTGGCTATTGCCCTGGCATCCGTGGCGCTCATTGGTACCTGGGGTTCGGTTCAATGGTTGCCGCTGTGGGCGGACAAGTTGATCGGTCACGAATTGCCTGCGGTCAAAGGCATCACCATGTTCATCCTGTCGGTGGGCGCCATTGTCGGTTGTTTCATCGGGCCGTGGATCGGCCATCGCATGGGCCGGCGTCCGGCTTATTTCATCCTGTGCCTGGCGTCGTTGGTCTCGTGTGGCGTGTTATTTCGGGCGGTGACCAGTTTTGGGCCGATGTTCATTGGGGGGACGTTTGTGGTGGGTGCGTTCACGGCGGCGTTTTATGGCTGGCTGCCGCTGTATTTGCCGGAGCTGTTCCCCACGCGCGCCCGGGCCACGGGCCAAGGCTTAAGCTACAACGCGGGCCGGCTGCTGGCGGCGGTGGGCGCCATCACGCAGGGCCAGTTGGTCAGTTATTTTCACGGCAGTTATGCCCGGGCCGGCGCGGTGTTGACGCTCATTTATCTCGTCGGCATGTTGCTCATCTGGTTGGGGAAAGAAACCAAGGGACAACCATTGCCGGAATAGAGTCCAAGCGGCGGACTGTTGCGGAACGGTTTCTTGAGACCGGCGCAAGGCTCTCCGCGGACGATCGCCCCGGGCCGCCTTACTTTTCGCCTCGCAACACGGCGTCATTCCCGTTTTACTTTCGCGCGCATGAAACAAAAAGCTTATGCCCGCGCGGGGGTGGACATTGATTTGGGCAACCGGGTCAAGGCCACGCTGCCGCAATTGCTGGCGCGCACCCGGCGGCGGGAGGTGCTCGGCAAAGTTGGCGGTTTTGGCGGTCTGTTCGCCTTGGATGTGCGGAAGTATCGCCAACCGGTCCTCGTCAGCAGCGTGGATGGCGTGGGAACGAAGCTCAAAATCGCCTTCGCGATGGACCGGCATGACACCATCGGCGCCGACCTCGTGAACCACTGCGTGAATGACATCGCGGTGCTCGGCGCGGAGCCGCTCTTTTTTCTCGACTACCTCGGCACGGCCAAACTCGAACCCCGCGTTTTCACCGATATTGTCCGCGGATTCGCCCGCGCCTGCGCGGAGAATCGTTGTGCGTTGATCGGCGGCGAAACCGCCCAGATGCCGGGCTTTTACCGCGCGGGGGAATACGATCTGAGCGGCA
Source organism: Verrucomicrobia bacterium ADurb.Bin118 (assembly GCA_002070715.1). Classification (GTDB taxonomy): domain Bacteria; phylum Verrucomicrobiota; class Verrucomicrobiia; order Limisphaerales; family MWDV01; genus MWDV01. Next base: position 2,731 of record MWDV01000278.1, on the reverse strand, counting down.
CCATTGTCGGGGTGGTGGAAAAATCCCGGATGCTCAACGGCGCCAAAACCGTGCGGGCCGGCGATGTCTTGATCGGCCTGGCATCCAGTGGCTTGCACACCAACGGCTATTCCCTGGCGCGGCGGATTTTTTTCGACCGGATGAAACTCAAGCCGACCAGCTACGTTGCGGAGTTGCAAAATACTCTCGGCGCGGAATTGTTGCGGGTCCATGTCAGCTACGGGCCGCTCATTCAAGCCTTGCTCCGGAAATTCAACGGCGCCGCCCGCGCGGCGGGGGCGTGTCCGATCCGGGCTTTCGCGCACATCACCGGGGGCGGTTTTGTGGACAACCTCCCGCGCATCCTGCCCCGGTATTGCGATGCGGTCATCCGCCAGGGTTCGTGGGAGCTGCTGCCCATCTTCCAGCTCCTGGCGGCAAAAGGCGGCGTGCCGCCGGATGAACTCTATCAGGTGTTCAACATGGGCATCGGCATGGTGGCGGTTGTGGCGGCGGACCGCGCGGCGGCGGTTCTCAAGTTCATCCGGGCGCGGCGCCACAAGGCTTGGTGCATCGGGGAAGTGGTCAAAGGCCGCGGCCGCACGCGGATCCAATAAGCCGGGCGGAAATCATGTCCGGCAAGGCATTGCCTCACGTGCTTGGCTTCCCGAAGCCGGCATTGACAAGGCGGAGGCTTGATGGTCAACTCCAGCCACCGCTGGGGCGGACGATGTCAGGCGTGCTCCCCAACCGACGGGGCGCCGCAAAGGTTAGAAGAAGACGATATGAAGCAGAGACAGATATCTTGGGCGAACCGCGGACGGCAACCTCTTCACCGCGGCTTTACCCTCATTGAATTGCTGGTGGTCATCGCCATTATCGCCATCCTGGCCGCCATGCTGCTGCCGGCGTTGTCCAAGGCGAAAGACCGGGCCAAACGCATTCAGTGCCTCAACAATTTGAAACAACTGGGCTTGGGACATCTCCTGTATGCGCACGATAACGAGGGTAAACTAACCGGCACCTACGGCTACTACAGCGACAACCTCAACTGGCTGCAACGGGATTACGTCAAGACGTTGGGCTCGTTCATTTGCCCGGGCACGCAAAACTTCCTTTCGACGAACCTGGTCACCAGTTGCTACCCCGTCAGCGGGCTGATGGAATACCGCAGCCTGCAAAATTTTGCCCTGACGAAGATGCGCTACGAAGGCCACAGCTACGAAAACTTTTCTTGGTGGATCACTTGGGGCGAGGAAGCCCCGCCCATCATCGCGCCCTGCATGGGCACCGCCGCGCGCGGCAAGATGAAAACGGAAAGCCGGGTGGCGACCTACACGCACCGCAATTCCGCCTTCAACCTCGCCGGCACGGTGCCCGGGCCGTCGCGCATCTGGTTGCAGGTGGACGCGGATTCGCTCAACGCCGGCCTGCCCGGGGCGATCAATGATTATCCCGACATCACGTCGCCCCACGGACCGGACGGGCACAACGCCAACTTCTGCGATGGCCACGCCGAATGGGTGCCGGTCAAAGGCAACCGTTATCTCATCGCCCGTGAATTATCCCAGGACGAGGGCCGGAGCACGCCGTGACCTGGTGCGTCGCTCGTCCGCACCCGATGCCAAGCTTATGTGTATCTCGTTAAAATCGTTTGTTCGGTGGCTCTTTCTGCTTAGTCTGTTGATGGCGGGCTGGGGGGGCGCCGGGTGTGGCAAGAGCCAGGTGGAAGCGGCGTTGGATTCGGACGCCAACGGATATCTCTGCCTCGAATGCCAGACCAAGTTTTATACCGACCGCGCGGTGTTCGCGAATGTTTGCCCGGCGTGCAAAAAAGGCAACATCCAGCCAGTGGTGGGTTTTGTGTGCCCCGCCGACCAGGAAATTACCATCGCGCCGCGCGGCCAGGGCTTTCATGCCTGTAAGAAATGCGGGCGGCCCACCAGCGCCCTGATGATTCCGCGGGAAAGCGATCTCAAAGCCTGGGGCGCACCCAAGAAAGCCAAGGCCGACGTCGCCGGCAATTAAACCTCCGCCAGGCGCCCCGTCCGGGCGGCGCCTGGATGAATTTTTCAAAAACGGTTCCGCTAAACAACGACGGGACAGGTCACCGGGGGGCCAAGGGCATCGTTTAGAGTGACATGGAGCGATGGCGTTTCCCAATGTGACCGTCGCATTGGTCTGCGTCGCGGCGGATAAAATGAAGTGGCAGCACCCGGTCCGCACCCTGACCTTTGGGCGGATTCCCCGGCCGAAATTTATCTTCCCGCTGAGCCATGCGACGATTTCTTTCAAAAAATCAGTATAGATTTAATTTGCTGTAAATCAGATACTTGGAACCTATTAAATGCAACCAAAAGAGGGGTGGCTATTGGAAATTAGGCCTTGCAAATTTTTCCCGTTTAGATCACAGTGGCGGCAAATATCTGGCTGCTGGATATATGAATCGCCCGCGCCTTAGCGCACCGTTGCCACCTGGCAAACAGATGGCGCGAGTCCGGCTTTAGCCGGATAAGATGTTCCCTACTCACTCTCCACCCCATTATGAAAACTCACGCCTCGTTTTGTATACACATGAAGTATCGGCAGAGTCTGTCTGCCAGTCTGGTTCTCTTTCTTTTAGGCGCCGGCTCGCTGGGGCGGAGTCTCGCGGAGACCCATCTGCTCCCATCCCCAGGTCCCAACCCGTGGGGAGACTGGGAGGTCTGGGCGAAAGTGGAGGGGCAGGATGTGAAATGTTTTGGCGAAGGCG
>MWDV01000277.1 GCA_002070715.1 Verrucomicrobia bacterium ADurb.Bin118 | reverse complement strand
GGAATCCAGAACGGCAACGTGTCGTGCAGCAACCCGTCGCGATACACGCGCCGGAGGGATTCAAGGGTGGCAGTGCCGTACTGGGGAGAGGCAGTCATGGGCGGGTGGGGATTCGACATCGTTGCGGGCGGGATGGCGGCGTCATTGCCGGCGCCAGTGGCGCTCGATTTCTTCGAGACTCCGGCCTTTGGTCTCGGGGACAAATTTCCAGAAGAACACCGTGGCCACGGAGCAAATGGCGGCCGCGGTAAAGAAGGCGCTGTGCATGCCCAGTTGCGCCGAATACCACGGGAAAAGTTGCGCGCTCAAGGCGTTGGTGGACCAGTTGGCGAAGGTGGCGATGGACGCCGCGCGGCCCCGGACGCGATTGGGAAAGATCTCCGGTGTGAGCACCCAAATCACCGCGCAGATCGAGAGCGCGATGCAGGCCATGTAAACGCAGATCACCAGACCGATCCATAACCCCACCGCCCGGGAAACCACGAGCGCTTCGCCCGGGCCTGCCGGCGACGCGCCCCACAGGAAGAGCCCGCCGAGAACCACCAACGCCACCGTGACCACCGCCATCCCGCCAATCAGCAACGGGCGGCGGCCCCACCGGTCAATCACCAGCAGCGCGAAGATCGTGAAGACCAGGTTGATGATCCCGAAGCCCACCTGGCCCAACAGCGCGGCGGCGTCCGCGTAGCCGGCGGTGGCCAGAATTTTAGGGCCGTAATAGACCACGATGTTCACCCCGGAAAGCTGGCCGAAGACCGAAAGCATCACGCCCACCAGCAAGGCGATGCGCAGGCCGGGACGGAACAGTTCCCGCACGGACCCTTCCTCCCGCGCGAGGCCCGCTTGAATCTCGGTCAATTCGCGCTGGGCAACAGTCGGACCGCTCACGCGGGTAAGCAACGCCAATCCCTGCGCTTCCTTCCCGGCTTTGAGCAGCCAGCGCGGGCTTTCCGGCATGAACAACAACAGTCCGAAAAAAATGACGCACGGCACCATTTCCGCGCCGAACATGGCGCGCCAACATTCCGCCACGAAAATTTTATGTCCCCAACCCTGGCCGCCGAACGCCATCGGGTGGTCTTGTCCCAGGCGCAGGATCAGCCAGTTCGATAAATACGCCAGCAGGATGCCGATGACGATGGACAACTGATAGAGCGCGCCCAGCCGGCCGCGGTGCTGGGGCGGTGCGAACTCGGAGATATACAACGGCGCCAGCACCGAGGCCATCCCCACGCCCAGCCCGCCCACCCAGCGGGCAATGACGAGCACGGTAAACGTGGGCGGAATGGTCGAATACAACGCGGAGACAAAGAAAAAAACGGAAGCGGCCAGCAACGTGGGTTTGCGCCCGAACCGGTCGCCCAGCATTCCCGCCACCGCCGCCCCCAGAATACAGCCGACCAGCGCCGAACTGGTGAACCAGCCTTCCAGCAGATCACTCAAGCCATACTGTTGCTTGACCCGTTCCACCGTGCCGGAGATAACGGCGGTGTCGAACCCAAACAACAATCCCCCCAACGACGCAACGAGGCACACCGCCGCCAGAAAAGCCGGGCTGCCCAACGGACGGACACGGGAAGGCGAAGGCGCGGGCATGGTTTATGGCTGGCAGGGAAATTCCTTGGACACGGCGCAGGCCGGCGGCATGTCGTTGCGCATCACGACGCGGCGCCAGCGGGAAAGTGAATACAGCGGCGCGCCGCTCTCCGGCTGGACTGCGGAAATTTTATTCACCGGAACAGTGTAGGCACTCCCCCGGGCTCCGGCAATCAGACCTGACAGCCTCACTGCCCGGACGGCGTGCCCGCCGGCGTGGAACGTTGCTTCGCGAACTTCAACCCGCTTCAGAGAACCGCCTTCGCAAGGATTATCCGCAAGAAATTTATTCGCCTCCATCGGCGGCGAACATTACCTTCGCCGGTGGGTGAAACGGAGTGAACGGTTTGCCGCCGGACGCGCCCGGCGTTGGGAACGCAACCTTGCTCCGCCGCCATTAGCCGAGTTCTGGAACACACGCATGAGCAACACGACGCCCGACGCCGCCCGCGAGACCTATCAGCGCCTCAGCCAAAACATCGCCCGCATCCTGCGCGGCCAGGCCGCCTCCACCCGCAAACTCCTCGCCGCGCTGGCCAGCGGCGGGCATGTCCTGCTGGAGGATTTTCCCGGCACGGGCAAGACCACCCTCGCCAAAGCGTTGGCCCGCTCGATTGACGCCCGGTTCAAGCGCATCCAGTTCACGCCCGACCTGCTGCCGTCGGATATTTTGGGCGTGTCCATTTTCAATCCGCGCGACCAGGTCTTCCGCTTCCACGAAGGCCCGGTCTTCACCGACATTCTGTTGGCGGACGAAATCAACCGCGCCTCGCCGCGCACGCAGTCGGCGCTGCTGGAGGCGATGGGCGAAAGCCAGGTGAGCGTGGACGGCGAGCGCCGCAATTTGTCGCCGTTGTTCTTCGTCATCGCCACGGAAAACCCCGTTGAATTTCGCGGCACATATCCGTTGCCGGAGGCGCAAATGGACCGGTTTGCCATGCAATTCACGCTGGGATATGTCGCGGCGGGTGAGGAGGTCGCCATCCTGACGCAGCAACAGCACAACCATCCGCTGGACGATCTCCGTCCCTGCGCCACGCTGGCGGAAGTGCTGGCGCTCAAACAGGCGGTGGAAAACGTGCGCGTCAGCGACGAGTTGAAACATTACATGGTGGCGCTCGTGGGCGCGACGCGCCGGGCGCCCGGCGTGCAACTGGGCGCCAGTCCGCGCGCGTCCATCGCCTTGATGAAAGCGGCGCAGGCGCTGGCGTTGTTCGACGGCATGGCGTTCGTAACCCCGGAGCATGTGCGGGAACTGGCCGTGCCGGTGATTGCGCACCGACTGGTGATGGAACCGCAGGCCCGGTTCTCCGGGTTGACACCGCAAGGCGTGATCGAAGACGGCATCCGTCGAATCAAAGTGCCGGCCTGAACCCCCGCCCGGGCCGCCTCCCCGCCATGCTCCGCCTGTTGTATTCGCTCCATCGCCGGTCCACGGGGCAGTGGCATTGGTTGCGGCGGCGGTTCACCCGGCCCGGACTGGTCGTGCTGGGCGCGGCGGTCGCCGCTGGGTTCATGGGCGTGGATACCGACCATTCCGTGGCCTATCAGGCGTTCATGCTGCTGGCCGCCGTGCTGCTGCTGGCCTTGTTGTTTGGCTGGATTTTCCGGCTGCGTTTTGCGGTCACCCGGGCGTTGCCGCGCTTTGGCACCGCCGGACAACCGTTCACTTACCGGATGACCGTGCAAAATTTCACCGCCAAAACCCAAACCGGCCTGACGCTGCTGGACAATCTCGCCGATACGCGGCCCGCGTTTCACGAGTGGCGCGCGGCCTGGCTGGAGGACAAACAAAACTTCCGCTCGCTCCGTTTCAGTCCGGGACCGCCGCCCCATCTTTTTCAACGCGCCACGGTGAAAGAGGCCGTCGTGCCGCCGATCCCGCCCCGGCAAACGGCGGAGGTCGCCTTGGAAATTCTGCCGTACCGCCGCGGGTTGCTGCAATTCACCGGCGCCACGCTCGCGCGGCCGGACCCGCTGGGATTGTTCCGCGCGTGGGCGACGGTGGCCGCCCCGCAAACCGTGTTGATCCTGCCCAAGCGCTACATCGTGCCGCCGGTGGCCCTGCCGGGGACGCTGAAATACCAACACGGCGGCGTGGCGCTGGCGGCGCACGTCGGTCAAAGCGAGGAGTTCGTGGCGTTGCGCGATTACCGGCGCGGCGATCCCATGCGGCACATCCACTGGCGCAGTTGGGCCCGGGTGGGCAAACCGATTGTCAAAGAGTTCGAAGACGAATT
>MWDV01000276.1 GCA_002070715.1 Verrucomicrobia bacterium ADurb.Bin118 | reverse complement strand
CAGCGGACTGATATTGATGATTTTGGTCAGCTCGCGGGTGACGAGTTTGGAGACGAACGATTTGCGGCCCACGCCCGCGTTGGTGCGGCCGAATTCCAAGTCACCCCAAACCAGCTTTCCCAGCAACGGCGTGTCGTAGGCCACCGCCGGATCATAACCCGCCGCCGCGGCGCCCGCCACCCGCACGCCCAATCGTTCCGCCAGCGCGACAAACCCGGCGGCGTGCAGCGCCTCCCACTGTTTATCCCAAATCACTACGTTCGCGGCCGGCACGCCCGCGCTCAACAAACCTTCGATGACCGCGCCCGCCACGGCGGGGCGCGTGCCGCCGAGAGCGCCCGGTGCCGCCATGACTTTCAGCCCCACCACATCCTCCGGGGAGACGAACGTGCGCCAGGCCGCGGCGGGTTCGGCGGCGTCGGTCAAAGCCATCACCGCCCGCGCGACCATCTCGCGCACGACGGCGTCATCGGTCTGAAACGCCCGCATCGCCCGCGAGTCCTGCGCCACCACCACCCGCACCGTCGCGCGCGCCGGGGTCGCGGTGGAAAACAGATTGGCGGCCGCTACGACGGGACCGGCAGTGAAGAAACTCATCACCCCGATCATTCCCGCGAGCAGCCCCGTCACAGCGAGGTTGGACCGTGCGTTTCTTGACACGTCAGAGTCCGGATGCTACCACCCCCGGCGATGGTGACCACAAAAAACCGGATTCCGCCGCTGTTCCTGCCGCTGTTGCTGCTGGCCCTGGTCGTGGCCGGTTGCACGCCGCGCGGCGCGCGCGCGTTGCTGGAGGGTCGCCGTCTGCTGAACGCCGGGGATCCGACGAACGCAGTCGCCCGGTTACAGGTGGCCACCGCCCTGCTCCCCACCAACGCCGTCGCGTGGAATTATCTGGGTCTGGCCTGTCATCAAGCCCGGCAGACCACGAACGCCCTGGCGGCCTATCACAAAGCCTTGAGTCTCCAGCCCAATCTTTACGAGGCACGGTTTAATCTGGGCTGCCTCTATTTTGAACAAGGCCGGTTCGAGGCAGCCAAGACGACTTTCACCGGCTGCACCGTGCAGCGACCGAATGATCCAGCGGGCTGGTTATGGTTGGGTTGGACCCAGTTGCGCGGTCGCGATTCGGTGGGCGCCGATAGAAGTTTCCGGGAAGTGCTGCGGCTCCAGCCGCAGCAGCCGCAGGCGCTGAACGGATTGGGACTGGGCGCGTTGCAGCGTAATCGTCCGCGTGACGCGGTGCAATTTTTCACCGCCGCCCTCAAAGCGCAGCCGGGGTATCGGCCAGCATTGCTGAACCTCGCACTCACCTGGCATCACAGCTTGCGCAATCCAACCCAGGCCCTGTCCCACTACCGGGAGTATCTGGCCTTGACGCCGCGCGCGGCGGACTGGGAAGCGGTGAACACCGTGGTGCGCGCCTTGGCTCAGGAACTGACTCAAGCCGCCGCCCCGCCGGTCACCCCGACCAACGCCGTGGCCGCCACGCCAGTCGCTCCGCCGGTAACGACTCCCAAGCCGGAACCTCCGGCGGCGCCCCCGCCCGCCGCGCCCGCCGCACCAGTGGTGGCCAAAACCACACCTCCACCGCCGGCACCGCAACCGGTGACAGTGATTCTCCCGCCCGCCGCCAAACCGCCGCCGGCCACATCACCGGCTCCCGTCACCCCCAGCCCGGCACCGACGGAACCGCAGCCACCATCGCCGCCGCCTCCCAGCGTATCTCCGCCGGAGGCAGAGGTGCCGGTGGTCAGCGAAGCTCCGCCGCCCGCACCCGAGGAGAAACGCGGCTTTCTGAGCCGGATGAATCCCGTAAATTTGTTCCGTCGCGATCCCAAACCCGATCCGCGCCCGACCCCCTTGCCGGGAGATCGCAGGGAGCCGCCGGCGGTGGTCACGACGAAGCAGGTTCCCCCCGCAGTGCCGCCAATGGTCGAAATCACCCCGCCACCCGCGTCGTCAGCGCCGGCTGCGCCCGCTGCGGTTCCCCCCGCTCCCCGACCCGTACCCCGGTACACGTATCTTTCCCCCGCCCCACGGGCGGCGGGAGACCACGCGGCGGCCGAACGCACATTTACGCAAGCGGTGGAAGCCCACCAAGCCGGGCGTTTGACGGACGCTCTGCGCTTGTATCACGCCGCCACCCAGACCGATCCCGCGATGTTTGAGGCGTATTACAATCTGGGATTGGCCGCCAGCCAGGCGGGCCAGACGGCGCGTTCATTGACCGCCTACGAACAGGCGCTCGCGTTGCAACCCGATGCGGCGGAGGCGCGATACAATTTTGCTCTCGGCCTCAAGCAGGCGGGTTATCCGGCGGACGCGGCCAACGAACTGAACCGCGTGTTAGCGGCGCACCCGGAGCATACGAACGCCCGGATTGCCCTGGCGAATTTGTACGCCCAACAACTGGGCCAGCCCGGCAAGGCGCGGGAACATTACCGCCAGGTTTTGGAGCGCGACCCGCGGCATCCCCAGGCGGACACCATCCGACATTGGCTGGTCCAGAATCCCGGCTGAGCTCTGGCACAAATCCGGCTGTAACAAGGCGAACATTAGAGCAAAATACGCATGTCACTGGATAATCTACCGGTCAACTGGTTCGATTTGGCACTGATCGCTGTCTTGGGTTTGGGCATCTGGCGGGGACGCAAGCATGGCATGTCCGAGGAAACGCTGCCGCTGGCCAAATGGCTGATCATCACCTTGGGCGCGGCCCTGGCCTACGAGCCGGTGGGACGGTTTCTCGCCAGCGCCTCGCCGCTGAGCCTGTTGGCGAGCTATATCATCGGGTATCTGACCGTGGTGCTGACGGTGTTTATCCTGTTCACCCTCGTCAAACGCGCCCTGGGCGGAAAGCTCTTGGGAAGTGATTTTTTCGGGCGCGCGGAGTATTATCTCGGCATGATTGCGGGTCTGATTCGTTTTGCCTGCGGGCTGATGGTGGTCCTGGCGTTGCTGAACGCCCGGCTCTACACGCCGGATGAAGTGCGGGCCATGCAGCGGTACCAGATGGAGAACTACGGCAGCTCGTTCTTCCCCACCCTCCAGTCGGTGCAGGAATCCGTCTTTGTCCGGTCTTTCTCGGGACGGCTCATCAAGGAACATGCCGCGCAACTGTTGATCCGGCCCACGCAACCCGGCGGCGGGGAAATCAAACGGCCCAAGGCCGACTTGCCCGGCCTGTAACGGTTGATCCCCTGCGTCTCCCCGCGGCATGGCCGGCCTGTTTTCCCCCCAAACGCTCGAACAAATCCGCGCGGCCAGCGACATTGTCGAAATCATCGGCGCGTACGTGCCGTTGAAACGCGCCGGGGCGAATTTCGTGGCGCGCTGCCCGTTTCATCAGGAGAAAACCCCCAGTTTCAACGTCAATCCGCACCGCCAGATTTTTCACTGTTTCGGCTGCCACAAAGGCGGCGACGTGTTCGCGTTTCTCCGGGAATACGAAAACATCACGTTCCCCGAGGCCGTCCGGCGGCTGGCCGAGCGGGCGAAAATTCCGTTGGCCTACGACACGCACCCGGACCAGGCGGAAAGCCGTCAGATCAAGGAACGTCTGCGGCAGCTTCACGAGCAGATCACGCAACGCTGGCAAAACGTCCTCGCCCGCGAAGCCGCCGGGCAGCCGGCGCGCGATTATTTGGCGCAACGCGGCGTCCCGGAGGAGGCCATCCAACAATTCCGCCTGGGCGCGGCTCCGGCGGCCTGGGATGACACGGTCAACTGGGCCCGCGGCAAAGGGTTTGAACCCGCGCTCGTGGAACAGGCGGGCCTGATCGTCCGCCGGGAAGGCACGGACCAGTACTACGACCGGTTCCGGGACCGGCTCATCTTCCCCATCTGCGATGAAACGGGCCGGGTCATCGCGTTCAGCGGACGCATCCTGTCGCCCGACGCAAAGGCGGCCAAATACGTCAATTCACCGGAAACCCCGATCTTCACCAAGAGCAAGGTTTTCTACGGCCTGGACAAATCCAAACGGGCCATCCTCGACGCCGGCTTCGCCGTGGTCTGCGAGGGGCAGCTCGATTTGATCGCCTGTTACCTGGCCGGCGTGCGGAATGTCGTGGCCCCGCAGGGGACGGCGTTCACCGCCGAACACGCCCGCATCCTCCACCGGTACGTGGACGAGGTGGTGCTTTGTTTCGACGCCGACGACGCGGGCCAGGACGCCGCCGTCCGTTCGCTCCAACCGCTGCTGGCTTCCGGGCTGGCCATGCGTGTGGCCGTCATGCCCGCGCCGCATGATCCGGACAGCTACATTCGCGCCCACGGCGGCGCGGCGTTTGGCCGGCTGATTCAGGAAGCCGCTGATTTTTTCGATTACTATCTGCAACGCCTCTGCCGGCAACACAATCCGGCCACCGACCGCGGCCGGCTGGCGATCCTGCGCGCAATGGCGGCCGCCCTTCACCAAACCGGTAACGCCGTGTTGGTGGACAGCCACGCCCAGAAAACCGCGCTTCGCCTCGCCGTCAATCCGGACGCCGTGCGCGCCGAATTCCGCAAACTCGCCCGGCCCCCCACCGCCGGCCCTGCGGCGCCCGGCCCGGGGGCCGACCCCGCCGCCGTTCCGGCGGGCCCGGTCCCGCCGTCTCCCCAGGAATTTTGGCTGCTGAAATTGCTGCTGCGTCATGCGGCCGCCGCCGCCTGGCTGCGCAAACATTTGCGGCTCAAATGGCTCGGCCACGACACCGTGCGCGCCGTGATCGCCGCCCGGCTGGCGCTGCCCGATGATGCCCCCGGAGATTGCGTCCCCGGATTGCTGGCGCAATTTGAGGATGCCCAGGCGCAATCGTTGATTACCGCCGCCGCCACCGACCCGCGTCCCCTGCCCCATCCGGAGCAACAATTGCGGGACGTCGTCCACCACCTGCGCAACCAGCATCTTGACCGGAAAATGACCGCTTGCGCCCACCAAGCCGCCCGACCCGAAACGCCGGAAGCCAA
>MWDV01000275.1 GCA_002070715.1 Verrucomicrobia bacterium ADurb.Bin118 | reverse complement strand
CCAGGGCGACAACCAAGCCAACGGAGACGATGAGCAATGTGAGTGCTGGCCAAATCCGATGGTTGGCTGCCAACCGCCGTCCCACAATCGTGCAGGCGACTGCCACCAAGCCAACGACTGGCAGCGCCATCAGTCCGTACCAAATGGCCTGATGGTGAATCGTGAAACCGAGTGTTTTGGGATCCGGGTGATAGGGGGTTGGCCAGTGTCCCAAGTGGAAATATGCGCGCACAACGAACCAGTAAAACAACGCCAGCCACGCGAGCGGGTATGTGGCCAGAATCACTGGTAACTGGTTCGGCAACTTTGTCCTGATGATAGGCGAGCTCATGATGTATTCAGCGGTCGAATTCTGCAACGACTGCGATGGCGGCGCCGTGATGCTCCGGGCGTTTGCGAGCTCCCGCGACTCTCGACCTGAGGGTGGAAGCGCGATTTGCTGTAATGTTGCGGTTGGCTAACATTTTCACCGCCACCATTCAAAATCTCGGTAATGCTGCCCACACTGCCCAGAGCAAACAAGTCAACAAACCAATCGCTGCCAACCGCCGGTGGGAACGCAAAAGCATCCTCGAGGCCAGCAGCGCGAATAGTCCGGTGATGGCTCCGGATTTTAAGAACAGCCAGTAGCGGTCCTGGTGGTTCATTTTTCCAAGCTGCGTATGCGTGAGGTCGAGAAACCAGCAGAGCGCGGTGAACGCGATGAAGTAAGCAACGATCGTGATCGCCGCCACCTTCAGCAATCTGGATAGGCTCGAATTCATACATGCTCGGAGTGGACTGACTTGAAGGAAGTGTACCCAGTGACCTGAAGCACACAAGCGTGACCGGGAAGGAAACTCGACGTATTTATTCCGCCGAGAAAGCCGCTGACGCTCCGTGGCTGATTGTCCCGAAGGGACAAAGCATGAATAGCCGTGGGCGTCAGCCCACGGTTGCGGGGAAACCCATGTTCGACCCCGTAGGGGTCGAACCGTTCCGGCCAACTACCGTGGGTTGTCACCCACGACTATTCAAGTTCAGCCGCTGCGCGGCTGGGAATGCGAAAGCCGAGCCAACATGCAGCGCATGCAGCCGCATGACGCACAGCCGTCGTCACCTATTCTAACCTCAGGAGGCGTGCAATCAGGCAAGGTCCAGGCCGGAGCAGGTTAAGAGACAATCCAAACGACTAGGTCGTTCGCGTCACACAGCCGCTGACTCCAACCTCAAACCGTCTCCGTTTAACCAGCAGCACCTCGCCGTTTCACCAAACTTTTTCGCGCTACGGCGCGGCGGGTTCCTGGCGGGCGCGATAGAATTGTCGCGGCAGATGGAGCGCGTTGGCGTCGGTGAGCACGGTTGAGCCGGTGGTGTTGGTGATCAGCAGCAGCGGCTGCCAGTGTTGCAGATTGGTCGAGGTTTCAATCTGATACCGGCCGCCGGTTTCCGATTGCAGCGCAAAGTGAAAGCCCGCGTCCGGGTCGTAACCGGATTGCGACAGGCGCGGCGGCGAATACAACACGCCGGCCAGGTCCACGCGGAACCCGGGTAGCGGCAGCCGCAACAGCGCGTTGCTGGTGGTGGCGCGGGTTTGCCCCACGCGCTCGGCCGTCGCCGGATCATACCAATCCGCCACATAAGCGCCCGCCGGCCAGTTGCTGATGGTGATGGATTGGTCCGATTGCAGCGGCAGGGTTGGTTCGGTGGCGCTGCCGGGAAACGCCGCGCCGGGCGCGACGACATACAGCAACGCTTCGCGTGCGCCCGCCAGTCCGATCGGTTCGCAGGGCGGCTGCCAATTGTTGGCGTAGGTGGCGGGCAGCACACCTTCCAACCGCACCCAGTCGAGGTAGAACCAGTCGCCGCCCGCGTTGAGGATTTCAATCAGATTTTGCCCCGGCGGCAGCGGCACGGTCAGGTCGGTGTTGTATTCGTTGTTCACGGCGTAACCGCCGTCGAGATTCGGCAGGTTGGTGCGATACAATTCCGTGCCGTTGGCGCGCACCACGAGCGTCGGGTTCCAGGAAACCGAGTTCAAATGCAGGATCAGCCGCGCGTCGTTGGTCAGCCACGCGCTGAGGCGGAAGGGAATCCGCAAATTGGGATGCGTCGTGCCGTGCACAAAACTGTTGAGCGCGCTGGCGGAATAACTGGACGCACCGGGGCCGGCCACGGCGACTTCGCCCGCCAGCATTACCCCCCAGCGCGCATCCAGCGGCAGCGTGACGTTGAACGGTTGCGCGTCCGGCAACGGTTCGTCCACGGTCGGCGGCGGCGTCAGTGACATGTCGAAAACCAGATTGGTCCACGCGCCCTGCCCCCAGCCGGTGGGCTGCAAAATTTTTCCGAGCGCCGCATAGATGGGATACACGTTTTCGCTGTGAATGTTCTGCCACCACCAGGACATCGTCGTGCCGACCGAACCGCCCAGCGCGCCGCCCCAAAGTCCCTGCCGCAGTCCGCGCAGATACGGATCGGCGGTGCGATTCCAACCCTGCCAGCTCGTGCCATATTCATCAATGAGCACCGGCTTGCCGAATTGCTGCCACAGCTTTTGCGCGTTGGCGCTCAACATGCGCGCCGGTCGGCCCGGACCGTAGGAATGAATGCACACGTAATCCATTTGCGGCAGCGACCACATCTCCGCGTGCGGATCGGCCGTGGTGAAACTGGTGGTGATCAAATGCTGAAACGGATCGTGAGCGCGCAGCCAATCGCCCATGACCGCATGCCACGCGGCGACGTCGTTCGCGTCGAGCACGGAATAGACGTTGTCAATCTCGTTGAAAAACTGCCAGGAGAGCAGGTTCGGACTGTAACCGTAACGCGCCACGAGATAGCGCAGTCGTTTCTGGTAAATCGTCCGCGCGGTGGTGTTCGTGAAGAACGCGTTGGGCGTGGCGCACGGGCCGCCTTGCGCAACGTTGTAAGGGTGCTTGGGCCAATAATCATTGCCGCCCCAGTAATCCGGTTCGGACGCGAACATGCCGTGGTAGTCCAGACACAACTCGACGTAGAACCCGCGCTGCTCGGCCTGTTGCAGGACGTAATCCAAACGCCAGGCTTCATCGAGGCGATACCGGTTCAGCGAGTCGGCGGCGGTTTCCAAACCAAACGACCACGGACACATCCAGAGGCGCAGATAATTTTCGCCCGCCGCCTGCATCGCCGCGAACCAATCGTCGTAATCGTAAGTGCCGCGGCTGCCGTGCCAGCA
>MWDV01000274.1 GCA_002070715.1 Verrucomicrobia bacterium ADurb.Bin118 | reverse complement strand
CCTCCGCCAAGCCTGGCCGCACGTGAAGATCATTTTCCGCGGCGATGCGGGCTTTTGCCGCTGGCGCCTGTTACGTTGGTGCGAGCAACACCATGTGCATTACCTCGTCGGTCTGGCCAAAAACGCGCGGGTGCAGGCACTGGCCCAACCGCTGATTGAGCAATCAGAACAGGCGTTTGTGCAAACCCGGGAGAAGCAACGGCTGTTTGGCGAGGTTCACTATGCCGCCGATACTTGGGACAAGGCGCGGCGGGTGCTGGTCAAGGCCGAGCACACCGACCAGGGGAGCAACCCGCGTTTTGTGGTGACCAACCTTGAAAGGCCAGCGCAGACCCTCTATGACGAAGTGTATTGCGCGCGGGGCGAGATGGAAAACCGGATCAAGGAACAGCAGCTGGGATTGTTTGCCGACCGGACCAGTTGCGGCGGCTGGTGGGCCAATCAATTCCGGCTGCTCTTGAGCAGTTGCGGGTATGTGCTGCTGGAGCGGCTGCGGGCGCTGGGTTTGGCGGGGACGGAACTGGCGCGGGCGCAAGCGGGCACGATTCGGTTGAAACTTTTGAAGATTGGCGCGGTGGTGTTGCGCAATACCCGGCGGGTGCAACTGCTGCTCTCCAGCGCCTATCCGTATCAGACAATCTTCGGCCAGGTGTTCCGCGCCTTGGGCAGTGGTTGAAGGATCGTGAGTGCTGTCCCCGGCACGCGGACAAACAACGGGGGAAAGGGGGACTGTGCCCACGCTGGGAAAAAATCAACCTTTCGAGTGCTTCAAAGCCAATCCCTTTTCCGCTTTGCCTCTCAAATCCGCCTTGCCCCGCTCTGATGAAATATTCGGGCTAGGACGGAGAATGCGGCGGAGTGGTCAGTCCCTGGGCGCGCCGGCCCCGGCGCAACCAAGCCACGTAATCCGTGTACAACTTCGTCGAGTCGGGATGCCCGGCGAAGGCGGGGCTGCCGGGTTTATTCATCAAGCCCTGGTATTGATAGATCAAAACCTTGTCCACAGAAGGCGAGACGGCTTCGAGTTGCGCCCGCAGCCGCTCAAAAGGTGCGGGAATCAAGGGACTGGTTTGTTTGTTCGGCGGACCTTCCCAAGCGAAGGTTTCCACGTCCGCCCATAGCGCCCGCTGCGGCACCCGATCGTGGGCGCGACGTAGCCGTGCGAAAGCCGCCGCGCTTTGTTCCGGCGTCATGCGCAGGCAACCGACTTCGTCCTGGTAGGCGATGATATCCACCTCAAGCTGTTCCAACTGGCGCACATAGCGATCATCGTTCACCGCCTGGTAGGTGCCGTAAGGGGCGGTCAGCGTTTTGGCCTGGGGCGTGAGGCGGCGCGCTTCGCGGGTGCATGCGTTGACGTGCCGGATAAAGTCGTCGGTGAAATAAGGCGACAGGTGGGCTTCGTTCGGCCAGTACCATCCGTAAAAACTGCGGTGCGCGGCGTAACGTGTGGCGATTTCGGTCATCATTTGCAGGCGTTTGGCCACGCGGTCCGCGTCCAGCAATGCGCGCCAATCCCACTCGGCGTACCAATCGCTGCTGATGAAAAATTTGACGCCGTATTTGTCGCCGCCCGTGAGCAGCGCGCCAATCGGGTCGGCGCAGGCCATCTCCTGTTTGGGCAGGAGCGGGGTGTCATAGAACGCCTTGCCTCCCTTGGCAATGGCCAGCAAGACCAGATATTCAAAGCCCAAATCCGCAACGTCTTTCACCGCCAATTGCCATTGGGCGTCGGTGAAACTCAGGCAGGTGTCGTTCCAATAAAAATGCCGCCGGTCATCCCAACCAATGCTGATCCAACTGCCGCGAATGGGTTGGACTTTCCGCGCGTCCGGCGCGGTCAACCGCCGGCAGCCGCCGGTCAGGGACAGCGCGGCGGCACCCGCACCCAAGTGACGCAAAAACTGACGGCGGGGAAGCCCGGTTTTCAGGAAACGCAAAAAGGGCGGGTTCATTGTTGGATACGATAGAAGCGTTGAGGCGCGTTGGTGGCTTCGTCATCCACGAATTCAAACCAACCATCCGCACTGGTGAACGGACCGAACTGCAGGGCCGGAGAAAAATAAAGGTTGGTGGCCGCCTGCACCGTGTAACTCCAACCCGGTTCTCCGCGCCAACGCAGGTGAACGCGACCATCCGCCAGGCGGGCACACGCCTCGAATTGCGCCGCTTGCGCCGGCAGAACGGTGAGCCACGCCGGGGGGCTGGTGACGCCGCCGGCCAGGTTGGTCACGGTGACGCTGTAACTCCCCGCGTCGGCCAGTTGAACCGCAATGCGCGTGTAGCTGCTGTCCGTGGCGCCCGGTAACGGCGCGCCATTCAACTGCCATTGATAAAACAACGGCGGCGTGCCCATAGCCGTCACGGTGAACGTGACGTTACTGGTGGTTTGCACGCTCTGACTTTGCGGCGGGGAGGTAATCACGGGCGGCTCGTTGACCTTCAAGACCGCCGGCGCGCTGAGGATGCTGTTGCCCACGTTGGAAACCAACACGGAATAAGAACCGGCGTGGGTGGGTTGCACCGGGTCAAGCGTCAGCGTGCTTGCCGTCATGCCGACGAGGTTGGTGCCGTTGTGCCGCCACTGGAACGTCGGCGCCGGCACCCCGGTCGCCGTCACGGTGAACGTGGCGGCGTCGCCCGGGTTCACCGTCAGACTTTGCGGCGGCGACAGGATCGTCGGCGGCCGCACCGGCATTTCCACCCGCACGTTGTCCACTACGCAAAAACTGAGCGCGGCGTTATCGGACAGGGACGTAAACGAATCCCAGTAACCGACAAAAACGTTACTCCCCGCCAGGGCGGCATTGGTCATGGCGGCCAGGCGGATGCCATCCACCGCCCATTCGACGACGTTGCCCCGCCGCGAAACGATCACCTCACGCCAGGCGAACCCCACCGCACCCGCCTCTAACACGCCGGTCTGTTGGGCGTAATTGGCCCGCTGCCACGCCGGCGGAGTCGTGCCCTCCGGAAAGGCGGCAACGTAGTAGGGATGCAAATTCCCCTTGGCATTGTTCTCGGTGCCGGCCGTATAAACGCCCGAGGCTACGCTTTGGAGCGTGGTCCCCACAAAAGCGCAAAAGTCGCCATTACTCGCCGAGGTGTCGCTCGCCTGCCCTTCCCCGTCCACCGCGAACCAAACGCCGTCGGCGCTACTGCCGGCGCCGGTCCATTGCACGCGGGTGCCGGTGGTGCCCACGCCGCTGGTCAGGTGTTCGCTCGAACCGGTCCCGCCCAGCGGGAACGGTCCATTCGCGTTGATCCAGGCATCAAAACGCAGCCGGTAATCGCCGGCGAAATTTTCATTCAGTGGGGACAGCGACACCGCCGCCGTTTGGCCCGCGGTCAGGTTCGCCTCCATTTTCAATCCTCGCGTGGTGCCGCCGGAGGAATGGGGCGCGGCGGGGATCCCCATCGTCGAGTAATCGTAGTTGAACGTCACTCGGGTGTCGGCGGAGCTGCGGTTAACCCGCCAGCGGGACGCGGTGTTGCCCTCGAAGTCATCGAGAAAGACGGTGGCCTGCCGCGGATACACCGTGAGCGACATCACCCGGCTGGTGATCGCGCCGGAAGCATTGGAAACGACACAGGTATAATTACCGGCATGGGACGTTTGCACGGGATTGAAGTTCAACTGACTCGTGGTGGCGCTGGGAATCAGATTGCCGTTGAAATACCAGCGGTATGTCAGCGGGCCCGAACCACTGGCCGCCACCAGCAGCGTCGCGGACTGTCCGGCGTCCACCACGCGGCTGAGCGGTTCGGTGGTGAACGTGAGGGCGTCCACAATCTGGGCGCGCCGGATGGGCCGGTACTCCGCCACGTTGCTGTAGGTCCGCAGCTTACGCTGGGCGTTGCTGGGGGTTTGTTCCAGCGTCCGCACGCCGGTGCTCTCGCGGTTTAGAAAAAGGACAATGTGCCCAACCGAGGAGGAATTCAGCGCGTCGCCCACGATCAACGGCGCCGTGGGGGCCGTGCCGACGTTCCCAAGGCTGAACCAGTCCGTGCCCAACTGGCTCTCAAACGAGGCCGTGGTCTTGCGCCCGCGCAGCCGCCAGCAAATGCTGGCGAAGCCGGAGCAATCGTTGCCGTAACCGAAACTGCCGCCGGCGGTGTTGGTCACCGCGTTCAGAAACTCGGCCAGATTTTCCTGCGGGTTGTTCTGACTGTAGGCCACCCCGGAATAGGTGGTGCCTTTGCGGTAGGTCTTGTAGGTGGAGCCGTATTGGAAATTGGTGAAGGTGTTCTTGGGCGTCCAAGTGAAATCAATCATGCTTTCCGCATTCGCCTTGATGGTTTCACGGGTGATGCTGCCCCAGGTGTTGCCGGACCAGGCCCAAGCCGCTCCCGGCAGGAGCAGTAGCGTTAAAGTCAGGACGGAGGCCTTCAGGTTCAAGGAAGGGCGGAATAGACCGCCGCCCGGCATGGATCGGATTTGGTTCTGGTACATCAGATTCATCGTGTTTCTTTGGCAAACATACTCAAACTGGCCTGCCCGCGCTGCGGCAAAAATTGGACCAACGTGCCATCCGCCGCCACGGCCATCGGTTGCGTGGTCCACAGGTAATAATCATTTTCCGGCAGACGAAACGCGCCCAGGACTTCCCCGGCAGCGTCAAAGGTCAACACCTCCATCACCACCCGCTCTTCCTGCCAGCGTTCGGTCCAGAGATAAAACCGGCGGGACTGATCTTCGCCAATAAAACCGGCGGCGACAACGCAGGGCAACGCCACCGATAAACGGTGTTCCGCCGACCGGTCTGTGGGATCGTGAATTTGCAATCCCAATTCCTGCTCCCGGACAACGGATACGGCATAAATCCGCCCACTCTCCGCGTGGATGCCCTCCGTCCGCCGCGCGGTGGCTGTCTCTGGTCGGATCAATTGCCCGTCTTGAATACGGGCCACGAGAACATCGCGCACCGCCGCATCCGCAAAATAAACCGCGTTGCCCACGAGATGAAAATAGCCGCGGGTATCGAGGTCTGCCGGGTCCAATTGCAGCGTGCTCCCGGGTGTGCCGTCGGCGGCGAATTGGTGCAAAAGATGTTCGTCCTGATCAAACACATAGAGTCGCCCCTGGGTATCGGTCATCACGTCGTTCACGCTGATTCCCGGCAAAGGCACGGCGCGGAGATGCGTGCCGTCCGCGGCATAAACCTGAATCCGTTGGTTCACCGGGTCACCGACGCAAACGTGCCCATCGGAAGTCAGCGCAAAAGATTCCGGTCCAATGGGCGCCATTTCGGGCGCATGAATCACGCCGAGTTCGTCCGCGCCGTCCCCATAATTCACCTGCCACCGGGTTTGCAGTCGCGGCGCGGAAACAGGTGGCGCGGGCTGCTGCGCAATCCGGGAGGACGCGTTTGGCCGGGGGGAAGCACCCGCTTCAGATTGCCCATTCCGCGGGGGAAGGACGGCGGTTGACGCCGGCGATTCCGGATTCGGCCCGGAGGAGCGCCAGACGAACCAGAACACAATGCCCCAGAGCACCAGCAATCCCATCATCCACCGGAACCAACGGGTGGGCTTGGATGGTTTGACCGCGTAGTTACGCATTCGTCAGCCCCACCAGATGCCGGCGGAACGCTGGGTTTTTCGATTACGGTTTCGCACGATAGAAACGTTGCGGCAGGTTGGTGGCGTCGTCATCCACGAAATGGAACCAGCCATTCGTGCCGCTGACAGGCCCGAGCAGCGAGGCATTCGAGAAATGCACGTTCGTCGCGGCCTGCAGGTAGTACGGCCAGTTGGTTTCGCCCATCCACGTCAATTGCACCCGTCCATCCGGCAAGGGTTGCAGGAGTTGGAACTGGGCCGGCACCGGTGGGATGACGGTCAGCGTCGCCGGATCGCTGATGGCCACTCCCGCGATGTTGGTCACGATGACCGTGTATTGCCCAGCATCGGCGTCTTGGACCTCCGCGCGCGTGTAACTGGGGTCGGTCGCGCCGGGGAGCGGCGTGTCTTGGAACTGCCATTGGTAGGCCAACGGCGCCGTGCCCGTGGCCGTGACAGTGAACGTGGCGTTGCTGCTCCACTTGACCGCCAGATCCGCCGGGTGGACCAGGATATTGGGCGGCACGTTCACGGTGAGGGTGGCCACGACGCTGGTCACACTGCCAACAAGATTGGTGACCACCACGGAGTATGCCCCGGCATGATCCGGGAGTGCGTTCAATCGTGTGTAAGTATTGGTGGTGCCGCCGGGAATTGCGGTACCGGCAAAATACCACTGATAGGACAACGGCTCGTCGCCGATGGCGGTGACGCTGAAGGACGCGTCCTCGCCCTGGTTGACCACCATGTCCTGCGGTTGCGTCACAAGGTTGGGCGCCACCGGCAGGACAGCGCATTGGATCTCCAACGCGAGGAGACCGTTGTTCGCTCCCAGCGCATACACGTGAGTATTGCTGAAATCCACCGCGCCCGTGCCGGTCTGCGTGTTTTCGTTGTCCGTGGCAAAGTCACTGGTTGCCAGCAATTCCGGCGCGTCGCTGGACGCCTTGAGATCGTAAAGCCGGAGATGGTTGTTGGCCGTGCCCACTTGAATGCCGGCGAGGAGGTTCAACGCTGGACTCGCCCCGATGGGCGCCACAGCCCCGGGAATCTCCGGACTGCCGTGACGCCGCAAGACGACGCCGGTGCCGGTTTGCAGATTAAATCCAACCTGACGCAGATCCTGGCCGGTGGCCTTGCCCCAGAAAGTATTCCCCGCGCCGAAGGTAACGCCCAATCCAAACGCGCCCGTTGGCGCTTCCACGATGGACACCAACTTGGGCGTGAAAGTCACTCCATCGGCGGTGGTGAAGATGGCCACGACATTACCCGAGCGGGAAGCCAGAATGATTTGGGTATCCACGCCCGCGCCGCGAACGTCCATGGTATCGCCCCACCGCTGGGTGTTGCCCGCGCCGGGATCGCCGACATACGCCAGAGTCGGCACCGTGTCGGGTTGATCGTTGGCCCACCGATAAAGCCGGTAAGCCGTGCTGGTTCCGTCGGTGGTCAGATTGCCGGCATACACCGCGCCGTCCTCCGCCACGCCAACCATCAATAACGGATAGGTGCCGCCGGAAATGCCGGTTGCATCCAGGGTCCATCGGTCCGCCCCGGTTTCCGCGTCGAGCACATGCAGAGTCGGGCCGGTGCGGTTGACCAGAACGAGCCGGTGCGTCGCCGGGTTGTAGGTCATGCCGCGTTCATTGGGCAGCGAGGCGACCGTCAGATAAGGCCGGCTGCCGGGGGCCAGACTCCAGCCCGGCAGCAATCCCACCGGCACACAGGCGGGTTGCACCACCAGCGCGGCCACGCGACTGGTGGCGGCGCCGAAGGCATTCGTGATGATCACACGATAACCGCCTGCTTGCGCCGGCTGGGTGTCGTTCAAAACGAGTTGGGCTGTGGTTGCTCCGGCGAGGTTCGCGCCGTTGAACTGCCATTGGTAGGCGAAAGGTTCGGCCCCGTTGACGCCCACTGCAAAGAGGGCGGGCTGTCCCGCCGATACGATTTGGTCCGCCGGCTCGGTCGTCACCGTGGGCGGAATGGGGGCGGCATACACGGTCAAGGCCGCCGGCGCGCTGGTGACCGCCTGCGCGAAGTTGGAGACGACCACGGAATAATTGCCAGCCTGCCCCGGCTGCGCGTTGAGGCGAGTGTAATTGGCCGTGGTTGCGTCGGGCAGATTCGCGCCGTTAAACCGCCATTGATAGGTCGGCGGAGATGGACTCTCGGCGGCAACCGCGAAAGCGGCGTTGTGCCCTTGGGCAACCGTCAGACTGGCCGGATGAGTAATGATCGTCGGCGGCGCGGCCGGGTCGAGAACGAGATTCCGTTCATACATGTTCCCGGTGACCTCGCCAATGGCCACAGTGGCGGCGGTCTGCGCATTGGCATAACCGGCCCGGCTGGCGGTGACGGTGTAGCTGCCGGGAGGCAAATCAATGAACGCATAAAAACCCGTGCCGTCCACGTATTGACTGCGGTTGACCGGTCCCGTGAGGGTGACCACCGCATGATCCGCCCACGCCCCGCTGCCCCCGAGGGTCACCACGCCCATCAAATGGCCGCGCGTGGGCGACGTCTTCCACGGCATTGGCGGAATGTCATCCCAGGTGGGTGTCACCTCAGCGACCAGCGTCGGACTGAAATTCGGCCAGGTCCCATACGATCCACTCGGCAACGTATAAGGCGCGCGATAGGAGTAGCCGCTGAAACCGTGCGCATAATTACCCGCCGGCGAGGCGGCGCGGGTCAGATTGAGATGCAGAATGGCGTTGGTCAGGTAGTTCAAATAGATGCCCGGCCCGACAATCAAATGCCGGTTAAACTTGCGATCCTTTTCGAAGTTCATCCAGCGGCGATAATCGTTGGCGTGGACGTGTTCCCGGTAATAGGTCATGGGCACGGCAATATCCACGATGCCCTCCTGCATCCAGCCATCCCAATCCGAATACACACCCGAGTATGGGCTGGTGGATAGAAAGGCCGACCGGGTGGAACTGGCGGGCGAGGGATTCCAAGTGACAAAGGCCCCGGATTGTTTGATCCACGGCTTGGTTTTCTGAATGCGGGCGTACATCTGCCGGACAAACGAGGTGACCTGTTCGCGGCGCCATTGCCGGAATTGTTCGTGGGTGGAGAGCGGGTCGCTGGTCAAGCCATACCGCTCCTTGTACCGCGCCACGCTGGTGGGATTGAACCCCTCGGTGCTGGCTTCGAACCGGATGTAGTCGTAGTGAATGCCGTCAATGTGCCCATCCGTACCGCCCGGGCCGGCCGTGGTCTGGAAGTTGACGAGGTCCATGTGGGCGTTGACCAAATACTCCAGCACCTTGGGATGCCCGGGATCGAACGCGCCGTCGCCGTTTTCCTCGCCGGTGGTGGTAATCAGGCGGGTTGGCCAGTAGTTGTCGAAGTTCGTCGTACTGCCGGTGGGAGTGCCAATGTGCTGGCGATAGACCTGGCCTTTCCCGGTTTTGTACACCACCGACCAGGCGTGAACTTCAATGCGTTTCTTGCCGCCAGTGGTGTCGTGCGCCGCTTTGATGATCGCCTCCAAGGCATTAAAATTGGCCGGCGACAAACCCGACATGTACGGCTCGCCCACCCCGGAGGGATAACACACATCGAAGCGACGACGCACCTGAATGATGACCATGTTGCAATTCGCTTCGCGGATGCGTCCCTGAATGCCGGTACCGGGTTTGCCCAGCAGGGATTCCACCTGGCCGGGGGTGAGAAAGCCGGCGCCAAACGCATCCATCCAGAACGCGCGGTATTCCCCGGCCTCAGCAGCAACCGCCCCGGCGATCAAGAGAAGCGCGATGAAGAGGGAAAATCCGAACCGGCAGCGAAGCCGGACGAAAGATACACAACAATTTATCATGACTACACGTTGTCTTGCTTGTCCGAGGAGACGCAGCCTCCCCAAAACCATTTCGTCGCCGCTCCTGCAGACGCGCAACCGCGTCCGGACAGGCTCGACGACGCACCCGCATACTGTGGCGTTCGCCGACTACGGTGGCAACCGTTGAGTGCGATAAAATCGCCGCGGTAAATTTGTCTCGGAATCCGTAAATTCAAATTGAGTGGTTTCGTTGGTCACCTGGATCAACCCAACCCAATCGGCGGGCGGCATGGTGGCGGCGGCCTCCACGCGATAACGGCCCGGCTCGGCCTGCACCTGCAGGCGCAGACGCCCGTCGGCCAGTTGGCTCGCCGTCAATTGCGCGGGAGGCGGCACGTCCACTTGCAACAACGCGGGGCTGCTCGTGACCGCGCCGACGGTGTTTGTAATCACGACCGAATAATGACCCGCGTGCTGCGGTTGAACATTTTCGAGAACATAATGGCTCGCGGTTTTACCGGGGATCGCCACCCCGTTGAACCGCCAGGAATAACTCAAAGGCATCGCGCCAGTAGCGATGACATTGAAGGTCGTCGCGGCACCCACGCGGACCGTTCGATCGGTGGGATAATTATGGAGCAGCGGCGGTCCGAAATGCGGCACGAAAACGAATTTGATCGCATCACTATACATACGGCCATTCCCCGCGCTATCGAGGGTGCCGCCGGCGTAAGTGAACTTGACTGTCGGCGTCAGGATGTCGGCGCCCAGAACCATCCGCCCCAAATACTCCCATGTATTTCCCCCTGGCTCGCGAAAAATGGAGGTCAACGCGGGCAACCCTGAGCTTCCCGTTTGCGTGACCGCCACGAGAATATCATCCGAAATGCTCGCGGCGCGACCGTGCGTTAGAAACACATCATACGCGCCGCCCGGCACGGGCAACGTGGGGGTGATGGTAAAGTTGGGGGTGCCGGCCGTGGCGTAACGCGATCCCGTCCCGGTCAATCCCGGTGCGCTGCTCTTGAGGGTTGAATCCAGAAACCCGGCGTCGGTATAGGGCGGATAGACATTGAGATCCCCCGAGGGCAACCGGCTCTCGATGATCACGTCGTTGATCACGCCGGCGGGTTGGGTTTGGAAGACAAAATCTCTGGAAACGCCCGATAAGCCGGTGGTGTTCCGCGAGCGCACCCTGCAGTGGTAAGTTGTGTTCGGCGTCAAATTAGCCAGCCGCAACGCGTGACTGGCGGTCAACGCGTCCTCCTCCACCGTGGCGCCATAGGCCGTCGTCAAACCGTAATCCACCGCACTGGTGGCCTGGTCATCCGTCGCCCAATGAATGATGACGGCCGTGTCGGTGAGGTTGCTCGTTCCGACCTGGGAAAAAACGGGCGGCGTGTTATCCAGCGGCAACGCCAGCGACACCGCCAGATTTTCCCCCGCAGCGATGGTGATATTGGTCGTCACCGTCCCCAAGTCGCGCGCTGTGGCGGTCAGGGTATGGGTGCCGGGTGGGATCTCGAAAAAGGCGAACTGACCGTGCGGTCCGGTTTCCTGAGTCCGCACCGGCGACGTGTCGAGGGTGAGTTGGGCGTTATAGAGCGGCTGACCGTCGGCCTGGCGTGTGACCGTTCCGCGTAGAATCCCCTTCGTGGGCGACGCCTTCCACGGCAGCGGCGGCGGCTCCACCCAGACGGGTTGGTGCTGTTGCTTGATGTAAGCGAACGTGCCGGGCCGGTCCACGGGACTTGGGTTGGTCGCCCGATAGCTGAACAGCACCGAGCCGAACAACGGTTTGTTGCGGATCTGGGTCAGTTGATAGACCGTGTTTTCCTTGGTGTTCAAATACGCGCCCTGCCCTTGGTAAACCCGCCGCACGCCCTGGTGATTGAACGTATCCTCCACCATCGCGTTGAAAGTGCTGTTGGCTGCGGTGTAGCCCATCGGCATACATAGATCAATGATCCCCTCCTGGTTCCATGCGGCCCAATCTTGAAACCGGTTTTGATACGCGTCCGTCCGGTTGCCCAACACGGCGCAGGAGATTTGCAGGCGGGGTCGGATGGCCAGTAGTTCAGCATTCACCCACCGCAGAAAATCGGTCACCTGCCGCCGCCGCCATTGGCCGAACCGCGCGTCCGCCGGCAAAGGTTGTCCAGTTGTCCCAAACTCTTCGTTATAACGCGCAATAGCCGTCGGGTTATACCCCGAATCCCGCGTCGGATAGCGAACCAAATCCCAATGAAACCCGTCCACGTCGTATTGGCGGACGATGTTCGTCGCCATGGCAAAATTCCAGAACATCGCGTCCGGGTGTCCGGGATCCAGATAATAGCCCTCGCCGATGAACAGTTTCCCCGCCGAGTTCCGCATCAGATATTCCGGGTGACGATTGAAGACGTGGCCCGCTTGCGGCGGCGCCGTTCCTTCGCTGCTCCACACGGTAAACGTCGCCACCCAGCAATGCACCTCGATGCGCGGCGATCCGGTGCGGGCTTTGGCCAGAATATCTGCCAAGGCATCGAAATGGGCGGGGATCGCCGTGGTTTTGGGGTCGTTGCCCGGTAGCACCTGGTTGTAAAACGCGTCGCCGCGCCGCCGCATTTGCACGATCACCGCGTTGAAATTGTTCGCCCGGCAATCGGCGATAAGTTGGGAGACCTGATTCGCGTTGAGAAAACCATCGCCCCAGGCATCCACCCATAGCGCCCGGAATTCGTTGCTCTGCGCCCACGCCGTTCCGCCCGCGCCCAGTCCCAGCGCCAGGATCAACCAGCCAACGCCGCCGAAGACCGCAATGGAACGGCGAAGAAATGAAGCGAGCGAAAAATGTGTTTTCCCCGGAGCTTCCCGATCACAATACGGCGGACTCAACATGCCGGAGAGAATATCTTCCCCATTCCGCCGTGGGTCAAGAATTGCCGGCCTCGATGCGTTGCCAAAGCGCGCGCGAGCTCCGCCACAGCAAGACACACCGACCATTCCAAACTTAAAAACGAGGATCGCCATCGCCGCCCGTGACGAAATGACCGGACGGCGATCGCGGAGCGGACCTACTTGGCCGCCGGGGCAAAGACTTCATCCAACACCGGCTGGATGATCCCCGCCCACAGTTTGTAACCGGCTTCGTTCAGGTGCAGCATGTCCCGCACAAACAAGTCCGCCCGGGGTTCGCCATCGCTGCCGAGCGTGGGCGTGAACACATCCACATACAACAGCTTGGGGCGCGGGGCGATGTAGTCGCGGATCAACTGGTTCGTGGTCTTGAACCGTTCGAAGTCTTTCATGCGGGACGGGCTGGGCTTGATCGAAATGTAGCCGATCCGCGTCTCCGGCAAGGCGGCGTGGATTTTCTCCACGAACTCTTGGAAATCGGCCAAAACCCGCTCGGGCGTTTTCCCCGTGTAGATGTCGTTGTCACCGGCGTAAATCAGCACCAGCCGGGGCTGGTACGGAATGACGATGCGATGCACGAACGCCACCGAGTCGGAAAGATGCGAGCCGCCGAATCCGCGCATGATGACCCGGTGGTTGGGAAATTGTTCCGGCGCCGTTTTCCACCGGGCAATACTAGAACTGCCGATAAACACGACCGCATCCTTGGGCGGGGGATTCGTCCGGTCGGCCGCTTCATACGCGGCGATGTTTTTCTCCCAGCGCGCGTGGGGTGGCGCGTTGGTGTCCACGCCCCAAACCAAGTGGGGTAACAACGCGGCGACGGCCAGGGTCAATGCGAGGGTTCGAACGGAGCGGAAGATAACGGATTCAATTCGCATGGAGCGGAAAGATGACAGCATTGGTCACTAGGGGAAAGCCTTTTTGCTTTTCCGCCGGCGGCGCGAACGACATGCTGCCGGCGTGCAACCGCTCCGCATCGCAGACATCCGCCGCGCCGTCCGGGCCGCGCTGGCCGAGGACATCGGTCCCGGCGACGCGACGACGCTGGCCACGATCCCGCGCACGGCGCAAGCCCGCGCGACCATGCGCGCCCGGCAACCGCTCACCGTGGCGGGATTAGCTTTTGCGGAAACCGCGTTCCGCCTGCGCTCGTCCGGCGTCCAGATCAAGCTCCGCGCCCGCGATGGCCAGCGCGTGGCGACCGGTCAGGTTTTATTGGAAGTGGCCGGGCCCGCGCGTGCGTTGCTGAGTGCCGAGCGGGTGGCGCTGAATTTCGTGCAACGACTCTCCGGCATCGCCACGTTGACGGCCCGGTTTGTGGACTCGGTCCAAGGCACGTCAACGCGAATCCTCGATACCCGCAAGACCACTCCCGGCTGGCGGCGGTTTGAAAAATACGCCGTGACCTGCGGCGGCGGTTGCAATCACCGCTATGGGCTCTACGATCAGGTCCTCATCAAAGACAATCATTTGGCCACGTTGCGGGATGCCCAACCCAATGCCATCGCCGCCGCCGTGCAGCGCGCCCGTCGCCGGTTTCCCCGCCTCCAAGTGGAGGTGGAAGCGGACACGTTGACGCAAGTCGCCCAAGCTGTCGCCGCCGGCGCGGATTTCATCCTGCTCGACAACATGACACCCGCGCAACTACGCCGCGCTGTGAAACTCGTGGCTGGACGCGCGCAGACCGAGGCCAGCGGCGGCGTGGATCTCAAGTCCGTTCGCGCCCTTGCCCGAACCGGGGTGGATTTCATTTCAGTTGGCGCGCTGACCCATTCGGCGCCGGCCGTGGATATCGGACTGGATTTTGCATGACCACGGATGCCCAGATTTTAGCCGCCTTGCGGGCCGCCGGTGACGGGGCGGTTTCCGGCGCGGAACTTTCGCAAAAACTGGGGCTGACCCGGGCTGCCATCTGGGCGCGGGTGAATGAGCTGCGTCGGCTGGGCTACGAAATCGAGGCCAGCCCGCATTTGGGTTACCGATTGCACAGCACGCCGGATGTTTTGCACGCCGATGATTTGCTGACCCGGCTACCCCACCCGCGGATTGTGGGCCGCGACATCCAAGTTTTTCAGAGCACCACCTCCACCAATGATGTCGTCGAAAAACTGGCGCGGGACGGCGTGCGGGAAGGCGTGGTGGTGTTCGCCGAATCCCAGACTCAGGGGCGCGGACGTTTGGGTCGCAAATGGCTTTCGCCGCCCGGCAAGGGACTCTGGTTTTCCGTTCTGCTCCGACCCGGGGTGCGACCGCCCGAGGCCACACGGCTGACCGTGGCCACCGCCACTGCGTTGCGCCGGGCCATCCAAACCGAAACGGGTTTGCATCCGGCCATCAAATGGCCCAATGACATTCTGGTGAACCACCGCAAGGTGGCCGGCATCCTGACGGAATTGAGCGCGGAACCGGACCGCGTCAAACATGTCATCTTGGGCGTGGGCGTGGACGTGAATTTGAATGCGAGTGAATTCCCGCCGGACCTGCGCCGGCAGGCCACCTCGCTGAAGATTGAAACCGGCGAACCGATCGCGCGCCCGGCGCTGGCCGCCGCCATCCTCCGCGAACTGGACGCCGATTACGCGCGGATTCGCGCCGGCGAATTCAGCGCCGTGGCGGATGAATGGGAGGCCCATTGCACGACGGTAGGACAAACGGTGGCCATCCGCATCGGCCAACGCCTTGTGCGCGGGCGGGCCGAGTCGCTCGGGGACGAAGGCGCGCTGTTGCTACGCACGGAGCACGGACACATCGAGCGCATCATCGGCGGCGATGTCACGGTGGAACAATAACTCTCCAAAGCGGAATGCTAGAGCGCTTCCATCAAACATGTAGCGATGTCCTCACCGGCAACTCCTCTCCCCATCGGATGAGGAGAGGGTGGCCTTCAGGCCGGGAGAGGGGTCGGCGAACCGTTGGTCGCTACATTATTTCTGTAACCGCTCTAAACGCCCATCGCAATCCACCGCCCGAAGTTCTAAAAGAAACCGCTGGCGGGAAGCGTTTCAGTCCGGCGCGGTTTGCAAACGACGGGCAACGGCATTTTCGGCCTTCGCCTTCCGGTTTCCGGTTTCGGATCTTGCGTCATGATTCTCCTTTTTGACATTGGCAACACCCACACCCACGTGGGCTTGGCCAACGCCCGGCGGGTGGTGCGGCAAACGAACATTCCGACAACCGCTTGGTTTGGCGGTAATGCCGCGGCGCCATTGGTCCGGTTTGTTGGTCCGGCAGCGGTGACCGGTGCGGCGCTTTGCAGCGTCGTGCCGCGGGCGACCCCCCGCGTGCGCCGGGCCGTGCGCACAGCGTGGCGTCTGCCTTGCTTAGAACTGACGGTGAAAACCTTGCGCGGATTGGGGGTTGATTATCCCCAACCCGACCGGATCGGGCCGGACCGCCTGGCGAATGCCGTCGCCGCGCGGCGGCGTTTCGGTGCGCCGGTGGTGGTGATTGATTTCGGCACCGCCGTGACCTTCGACGTGGTGGACCGGCGGGGCAATTACGTGGGCGGCATCATCGCGCCTGGCTTGGCCGCGCTGACGGATTATCTGCACGAGCGCACGGCGTTGTTGCCGCGCATCCGCATCCGTGAATGCCGACGCGTCATCGGCCGCAGCACGGAAGAAGCGATGCGATCGGGCGCGGTTTACGGCTATCGCGGATTGATCCGCGAATTGCTCGTGGAACTGCGCCGCGAATTGAGCGTCCCGAGGCTTCCGGTTGTCGCCACCGGCGGTTACGCCAAACTGATCGCCGCGAAACTGCCGGAGATCTCGGCCGTCGAACCCAACCTCACCTTGGAAGGGTTACGACTGGTGTGGGCGGCCCAGCCCGACGATCCCCGCCCGGAATAACCCGCCCGCGAAAAAATCGCAGTCCGGAAACGCCGCTTGCACCGCCGCACAGCCCGGACAAAACTATGTGGGCATGAGTCGTTCTGTTGTTTTGCTCGCAGCGCCCCGCATGGGGCGTTTCCTTCGTTGGTTGAATCTGGCCATCGCCTTTACGTTTCCCTTGTTGGTTTCCCCGGTCTTTGCCGCGCCGCCAACCGTGCAAGAATTGGTGGACCAGTTCGATCCGGAGAATTACCTGAACGTCGTCAGCAACAAACTCTACACCCGCGAGGGCATGAACCGCGCCCCGCTGCCGGTGGGCGGCGTGCATCACGACCTCTGCCGGGATGCCATTTACGATGAACTGGCCGCGGTCGGGTTGCAGCCGGAGAAGGATTTTTTTGATTACGTGGACACGACGAACCGGACGCGGGTTTACGTGTGCAATGTCATCGCGGTGAAGGAGGGGGTGCAAAATCCGCACAATGAAATTTGGGTGGTGGGCAGTCATTACGATTCGCGGGAAAACCCCGGTGCGGACGACAACGCCACGGGCGTGGGGTGTCAGTTGGAAATGGCGCGCATTTTCAGCCGGTATCACTTTGCCAAGACGATTGTGTTCGCTTTTTTTGACGCGGAGGAACGGTGGGAATATCCCACCGGCCGGCACCGGCTCGGCAGCCTGCGCTACGTGGATCAGCACCGGAACGACAACATTCAAGGCATGGTGTCGGTGGACATGATCGGCTGGCAGGCCCCGCCGCCGAACCACAACCGCGCCAGCATCCGGGGCCGGTCCGCTTTCCAAGCGCTCTGCACCGATCTCCAGACCGCGCTCGACACCTACGGCGACGGGTTGATCGGCATCATTAACACGGCGGAAAACATGAGCGATCATTACTCGTTTTCGCAGGCGGGCATTCCCGCGTGTGGTTTGATCGAATACAATTATGCCGCCAACCCGCGCTACCATCGGGCCGGTGATTTTGTCGAGGCGCCGGAATACTTGGATTGGGCCTACCTGGAGCGGATGTGCAAGGGAACGATCGGATTCTTCGCGGAAAAAATCCAACCCGTCGAAGTGGCTCCGCAAATCGTGTCCCTGCAAGCCGGCACGAACGGTGCCGCGCTGCTTCATTTCACCGGATTGCCGCGTTGCCAATATGCCATTGAAGTGGCCACCAACCTAACCGCGCCGGTATGGGTCGCCCTGGCCACCAATACGGCCTCGGCCACCGACGGCGCGTTCTTTTATCAGGACACGGACGCCGGTTCCCGCCCGGAAGGTTTTTATCGGGCGCGGTTTGTCGCAGGTTACGTCGGCGGCGGCGGTCTCGCTCCGCAAATCAGCCGTCAACCGCTGCATCGCACAGTGGACACCGGACACGCCACTCAATTCACTGTCACCGCCACCGGCGATGCGCCGCTGGCCTATCAATGGTGGCACAACGGCGCCGCCATTCCCGGGGCGACCGACAGCCATTACTCCATCACCAATGCCCAGGCCGGCGACGCGGGGGATTACGCGCTGGTGGTGGAAAATTTTGCCGGCGCCGTCACCAGCCGCGTGGTCTCGCTCACGGTGTATCCGCTGCCGACCGTGGTGTTCG
Source organism: Verrucomicrobia bacterium ADurb.Bin118 (assembly GCA_002070715.1). Classification (GTDB taxonomy): domain Bacteria; phylum Verrucomicrobiota; class Verrucomicrobiia; order Limisphaerales; family MWDV01; genus MWDV01. The sequence goes on along the minus strand of MWDV01000274.1, from coordinate 638 downwards.
CCGATGATTTCGACACCGACACCTCGGCGCAATGGATCCTTAACCGGAGTTCCGCCAGCAACACGCGCGTCACCTTCAACTACGATTACGCCGCCGACGGAATTCCTCCCGCGCCTCACTCGGTGGGCGGGACGACGCGCGCCGTCAAATTCGAGGCCAACCAGAACGGCGGCACCACGGCGGCGTTGTCCATTACACCCGCGGGACACAGTTTTTCCGGCGATTATCGGTTGCGTTTTGACATGTGGCTGAACGCCAACGGGCCCTTCCCGGACGGCGGCATCGGTTCGACCGAATACCTTACCGGCGGACTCGGCACCGCCGGCGACCGCGTGCAATGGACCGGCAGCGGCAGCACGGCCGATGGCTACTGGTTCGTGGTCAGCGGGGAAGGCGGGGCGAGCGACACCGCAACGCCGGCGGACTACGGCGCCTACGCCGGGACCGCCATTCAAAGCGCGGCCAGTGGAGTTTACGCCGCCGGTACGGATGCCGACGCGCGCGGCAACGTGAACCCCTATTACACCACCGCTTTTCCCGGCGGACAAACCCCGCCTCCTCTGCAACAAGCGAATTATCCCGCCCAACAAACCGGTGCGCTCCTCCCCGGCACGGTGGGCTTTGCCTGGCGCGACGTC
>MWDV01000273.1 GCA_002070715.1 Verrucomicrobia bacterium ADurb.Bin118 | reverse complement strand
GGTGGCCGCGATGACTTCGTTTAACCCCGCCGCCACCTGACGAATGCCGGCGGCTTCCCCACGTCCCAAGTGCGCGCCGGGATGCAACACCAGGAAGGGCAACTCAAGCTCAGTGGCGAGTTGGATTTCTTGAACCAGGGATTGAACGGACTTGTCCCGGTTGGCCGACGCGGGTGCGGCCAGATTGATGAGATAACCCGCGTGACCAAAGATACAGGCCAGACGACTGGCATCGCGCTCCCGCGCATACTGCGCCAACGCCTCGGGTGGGTACGGTTTGCCGAACCATTGCATGTTGTTTTTGACGAACAACTGCACCACCTCGCAGCCAATGCGCCGTCCGCGTTCCAGCGCCCGGGCCACGCCGCCGCTCGTGGACATGTGCGCACCGAAGAGCATGAAAAACTGGACGTGCCGCCAGCGCCCGCTCAGAGCGTCTCGGGATGTCCCAGAAGATGGGCCACCCGCATGAGCAGGCGCCCCGCCGCCCCGCCATCCAACACGCGGTGGTCGAAGCTCAGGGTAAGGTTCGCCTCGACGATGGGCACGAAGGCGTGTTTCTCCACGCTCCAATGAGGCATCCGTCGTCCGGCGCCCATGCCTAAAACCAGCGTTTGTTCGGGCAACGGAATCGGCGTGGCCCATGTGAGGCCAAACGTGCCAAAATTGGTCACGGTCGCAATACTGCCGCCGGTGGCATCGGGAGGGAGCCGGCATTCCCGCGCTCGTCCCACCAGATCATTGTACTGCGGGATGAGTTCGCGGAGCGTCAACCGGTCCGCATTGCGAATCACCGGGACCAACACGCCATCCTCGACCTCCACCGCGCACCCAATGTCAATGGCCCGGGGATGAACAATTTTGTTGCCGATCAACCGGCCGGCGGGCGCGCTGTTTTCCGCCAGCGCCACCGCCAAAGCCCGCAGCCCGTAAAGCGCCGGCCCGGCTTTGGGATGGGTGCGCTTGCGATGCGCGAGGATCGGATCCAGACAGAACGGCAATCCCACCGAGGCCAGTGGCCGCGTCCAACTGCGGCGCATGGCGTCCGCCACGCTCACGCGCATGGGCGAGGCTTGGGAAAGGCGCTGCTGTTCGAGATTTTGCAGGAAACGCTCAAAATCCTGAATGGTGACGCGACCCGCGGCGCCGCTGCCCGCCACCCCCGCCAGATCCGCCGCGTGCAGTCCCAGTTCGTTCATGCGCGCTTTCATGCGCGGCGACATGTAACTGGCGCCGGCCGCGTTGGCCGGCACCGGCAACCCGCGCACTGTGGGCTGCACCCCGGTGGTTGGCCGGGAACTGGGCGACAGTGCCGGCGGATCCGTGGTCTCACTTTCTGCGGCGGGTTTGGCCGGCGGCGTGGCGTCCAATCCCGCGCGGGCGGCATCCTCGGGTGTGACCTCCAAATAACCGAGCACCGCACCCACCGGATAGCTGTCTCCCACGCGGGCAAGGAACTGCTGCACCTGTCCGCGACAGGGCGAGGTGACGTTCATGTTGGCCTTGTTGGTCTCCACTTCGACAATGTCCTGATCTGCCTGAACGGTTTCGCCCTCGCGCACGAGGTATTGCACCACGATGGCTTCGGCGATGGATTCGCCAAGTTGCGGCATGATAATGGGAATCTGAGGCATGGCTGAAAGGGGTTCAGGAGCGGAGCAACGTGCGGGCGGCGGCGGCGATGCTGCGGGCTGTGGGCCGGTGCGCCGCCCAGAGATTGGGATGAAACGGCACGGGGGTATCCTTGGCGTTCAGGCGCTGCGGCGGCGCGTCCAACAAATCAAAACCCTCGCTGACCACGCGGGCGATGACTTCCGCTGTCACCCCACCCCACGGCCAGGATTCCCCCACGCAGAGCAGCCGACCCGTACGCGCCACGGAGGCCATGACGGTGTCGGTGTCGAGAGGTTTTACCGAACGCAAATCCACCACTTCAATCTCCCAGCCTTCGAGGCACAATTCCTGGGCCACCGCCAGGGCTTCATGCACCATGGCGCTGTAGGTGACAATCGTCAGGTCGCGGCCCTCGCGCGCCAACCGCGCCTTGCCCAACGGCAGCGCCTCGTTGGGCAGCGCCTCGGCTTTCAAGTGATAATAGAGTAGTTTGTGTTCGCAGAAAATCACCGGATCTTCCAGCGCCACCGCTGCCAACAACAAGCTGTACGCGTCCTCGACCGTCGCCGGGGTCAGCACCACCAAGCCGGGGTAATGCGCGTAAACGGCTTCCATGTTTTGACTGTGAAACGGACCGCTCCCGGAAGTGCCGCCGCCGGGCAGCCGGATGACGATAGGACAGGGCACTTGCGTACGCCAAAACAAGGTGGCGGCTTGATTCACGATTTGGTTGAACCCCGCTGTGGAAAAATCGGCGAACTGCATTTCGATGATCGGCCGCAGGCCTTCGATCGCCGCGCCCACCGCCAGGCCCATCATGGCATCCTCGCTGATGGGTGCATCCAGCACGCGCCCGGGAAATTCGGCGATGAGGTTTTTCGTGGCCTTGAAAGCGCCGCCAAACGCGCCAACGTCCTGACCATAAATAAACACCCGGGGATCCTCCGCCAAAGCGCGGGCCTGAGCCGCGCGAATGGCCTCAAGGTAGGTAACGCTCATGGCTGCGGGGCGCCCGGCGCCCGGGAATCAACCGGATTTGCGGAGGCAGAAACCTCGACCAGATGGGCAGTTTGAATTGCCCGCCAGTCTTCCTGGAAGGGATCCGGCGCCGGTTCGCGTTGCACCCGGGCGATGACCCGCTCCACTTTCTCCATCGTTTCGGTCCGCCACGCCTCCAGCTCCGCCGCATTGACCGCTTGCTCCTGCATCATCTGTTCCTCGGCCACGTGCAGACAATCGCGGCCCAGCGCCGACGTTTTGAACTCGGGCGCAATGTAACCTGCGTCATCATGTTCGCCGTGGCCGCACAGACGTAACAACCGGGCGACGACCATCTGAGGTCCTCCGCCCTCACGGGCGCGGGCGACCACGGCGGGAAGCACCCGCAAACATTCCATGAAATCGGTGCCGTCAATTGTATGACAAGTGACCCCGTAACCCGCCGCTTTATCCGCCAGATCGCGACAGGCGAATTGCCGGTGGTTGGGGGTGGAATAGGCGTATTGGTTGTTGGCAATAAGGAGCACCAACGGCAGCCGCTCCACGGCGGCTTGATTGAGGCCCTCGTGGAATGACCCCGTCGAGGTGGCCCCATCGCCCACGCTGGCCAGCCCAACCACATCGGGAATCCCCTTCATCCGGCGGGCAAACAACACCCCGTTGACCACGGAAATCATGGCGCCCAAGTGACTGATCATGGGCAGGTATCCTTCGCGCGGATAGCCGCGGTGGACGTTGCCATCCCGACCGCGCATCGGCCCCAACCGGGAACCGAGATACGTGCGCACGGCATCAATCAGTGGTTCCCCAAAGGCGAGCCGTCCCGCACCATCGCGAATCAACGGCGCAAACACATCGCTTTTGCGTAACGCGAGCCCTGCCGCCACACTCAAGGCTTCCTGGCCGCGCCCCAGAAAAACGCCGCCGTGAATCTTGCCGGCACGATAAAGGCTGGCGATTTTCTCCTCCGCAACCCGCGCGAGCAGCATGAAGCGGTATGCCCGGCGACAGAAATCGCGAAAGGAGACATCCGCCGGCATTACGGCCACGCTACTTGCTGTCTGCACCATGCCCTGAGTTTATCGGGGGCAACGGCGGAGGCGCAACGATTCTTTCGCGCCCCGACGGTACCCGGCGTTGCCGCCGGCATCCCGACCGACTTTTGCATTGAAAAAAGCCCAAGGGGCGTCCCTTCTCGGCAGCGTTTCCGAGTGTCCCAGCGACAACCGGCCCGCCTTCCGCCGTCAATTCAAGGGCGTCCCCAAGAAAACGAAGCGTGGCGGGCAACTTTTTAATCAATTTTTCGCGGGAATCCATGCTTGACGGCCAACCCCGGTTTGACTAGCCTTTTCGCAGAGCGGTCAATAAATGCTGGAAACCCAGCGTGTGTGAGTCGGAAGAGTCGCCTCTCCGACTTTTTTGTTCCCCGGAAGGGAGACCGCCGAAAATGTTATGAATCCGGATCTTATTGCCGTATTGGAATTTTGGGAACGCGAAAAAGGCATCAGCCGCGACAAAGTGTTGACGGCGGTGCAGGAGTCGTTGCTGGCCGCCGCCAAGCGGGCTGTCGGCCCGGCCCGGGAACTGCGCGTGGAAATTGACCCCAAGACCGCCGAGATCCGCGCTTTCGCCAAACTCATGGTCTCCGAAAAAGCCATTTCGAAACACGACCAGATTTCCGTTTTTGACGCCCGCCAGATCAAAGCCGACGCCCAGGTGGGCGAGGAAATTGAGGTGGAAGTCACGCCCACCGGGTT
>MWDV01000272.1 GCA_002070715.1 Verrucomicrobia bacterium ADurb.Bin118 | reverse complement strand
CCCAAGGGATCGTTTGGATCGGACTGCTCGAACATTTCCTGCAAGTTCGTGTACCCGTCGCCGTCCCAATCACCAAACGGATCCTGGCGGTCGCCAAAGAAGAGTTTCTCCCAACTGTCCACCAGCAAATTGCCATCCTGATCGGCATCGCTGGCCAGGGGGATGCTGGTCAACCGCACGGAGAGAACCTCCAACACCAAGCGGGACGGCGTATCGCTGACATCGGTGTACCCGCGGACCTGCAACTGACTGCCCGGCACCACCCCAAAGGAATCGGGCAAATCATAGCGGCCGCCATCCGCCTTCCATAACTCCACCGGAAGGCCGCTGCCCAGAAGCGCGAATCCATCGGCTGCCTGGTGGGGGGCCGAAGCCGTGGCCACCACGGTGACATTGGTAACCGGCCGCGGTGGAACAGCGTCCAGAATCATGGCCGCCCCGGCGCAGGCGCTGGCGAACAGATTCGTAAAGGAAGCGTGCGCCAGGTAATTGGTGTCGTAACTGCATTGCGCGAGAAATCGCCGCAATTGATCCAGGGGCGGAGTCAAATGAGCCGGGTTGGCGTTGTTATGCGTGCTGCAGATGTCATAAATCTCATGGGCCACGGCGCGCAGGTTGATGATCGCGCCGAAACTGGATTGTTCGACCAGATTGCTGATGGTTTGGTACATCGTCTGCAACCGGAACGCCGGCAAACCGTTGGTCGTTTCCTTCTCCAGCGACAGCAACAACGCCTGGGTGACATTGCTTCGGCCGACATCGCTAGGGCGGAAAGGAAAAAGGGTGATGTTTGTGCCCCAGTGCAGTCCCCGCGCCGTCAGAATCTGCCCGATCTTCCGTTCCACCAACGCGGCGGCCAGCGTGTCATTGATGGTCAAGTCGCCCCGGCTGATTTCGCGCGTCAACCCGGCGTAGGCGTTGGAAGCCGCCTGAATCCACGCGTTGGCTTCGGTGGTCAGATTACCGCCACCGAAGACGTAAGGAATCTGCACCGGCGCGAATTGCGGGGCGACCAGCAACCCCACCAGTTCCCGGCCAATCCGTTTATCCGCGTGACTGGTAAGAATGTCGTAATGCAGCTCCGTGGCTTCCACCAGCAGCCGGTCCTCTGGCAGCACGGCAATGTTCGTCAAGCGTCCCGCTGGATTGGTGACGCCGGCCACGAACACATTGGGCGCCACGGTGGCGGCGGCCAGCAGTCCACCTTGCGGCGCGTACACCCGTAACGCGGTGCCTGTGGCCGCGTAGGTCGTCACGTTGTTGGGCCCGTCGTAGGGGCGCGGCGTCACGGCGCGGTCGAAGGCAGTGTTCAATTCCACCCGCGGCGCATTGGTGGGCACGCTGGCCGCCGAATTCGGATCCGTTCCACGCAGCAATTCCTCCAAATCCGAGTAGCCGTCCTCGTCTGAATCCGCCCCGCCCAACGGATCAAGCCCTTTGCCCAACTCAACGAAGTCGGGTACGCCGTCGCCGTCCGAGTCGAGTTGCGCGGGGGTGTCGTTGAAGGTGTACCGGGCCGTGTGAATGGCCGACTTGTTGTTGCCGCTGGGCGGCTTGGCGTAGTACTGGATGGTCGCGTTGGTAAAAACCCGCACCGGAACGGAATACCCCTGCCACGCACCGTTTCCGAAACGGTAGAAGGCCAGATGCGTCGGGTCGGTGGTCGTCAGGCTGAATTCGATGGCCGTTGCATAATTTCCTGGATTGGGCGCGATTTTGACCTCGGCCACCGCGTCCCCCATCGCCGGTTGAAAACTGAAAACGGAGATGGCGTTGGAGTACTGGTTGACCAAACCGAAGTTGGCCAGGGGCGGATTGACGCCCATCGCCGTCACGCTGGGATTGCCCAATCCCTGGGTCGGCCCGGCGTAATGTTCCGCCCAGACCGTGACCACCGGCGGGCTGCCCGTGTAGGCGAGGGTGGAAGCCCAATCGCCGGCGTTGAGCACGCGCACGAGACCTGGATTGCTGTGGACAAACGGCTCGTTCCGGAACAGTAGCACGTTGCCCGATGCGGATTGTTGGCTGAGAAACGGCAGCGCCCCCGCCGCGCCCGCGGTGAAATTCACCCCGTTGAAATTCCAGATTTGAAATTGCGCGGACACCCCCGCGCCCGGGGCGCCGGAGTACAGCATGAAATGGCCGCCATCCAACACGGCCGCCCCGGAGAACAATTCTCCTTCGGACGGCATGAAACTCTGCAATAAAACCGGCGGGTTGACGCCGTCAAAGTCGTACACGGCGGCAATTTCGCCACTGCCAAAAATTACGAGCAAACGCGGTGCGGCCGCGCCCGAAACCACCCGCACTTGTTGAATCTTCTGGCCTAGATGAAACGCGGTGCCGGCGGCGAGGTTAAAGGTGCCGGGGGCCGGCTCCTGCACCTGATGCCGCACCAGTTGCGGTGAGCCGGGCTGATAAAAAAGGAACTGGCTCAACGGGTTGCCCGAGGCAAAGCGTCCCACCGCATACTCGCTGCCCGCTGGAAGATTCTGGATGATATTCTGAATCGGGGTCCCTGAGCTGAGATCATAGGCCCGGAAGATGTCGGTGGTCCCGCGGAAAATCACGCCCACGCGGTCCGGGGTGCCGCTCTTCAAGCTCACGCGGTTGGCCCGTTGCATCAGGGCCGTCACGCCGGCATCGGTCAGCAGATTGAAGTTAAGACCGTCGGTATTGCGAACGGTGGAATACCGATACGCTGCGGCGCCGTTGTACATGCTGCCCACGAACAAATCGTGCAAAGGCGTGTTTCCCACGCCGCCAATGTCCACCGCCGCCACGAGATTGGGGCCCAGCGACGGGATGAAAACCGCGACCGGCAATCCGGCCGCGCTCGGGCTGGACGCCTCCAGGAGATTGACGCGATTGGCCTCGGGCCCGGTGACGGCGAGCGCATCCCGCGTGGCCGCCAGCAACCGGCCCACCGACACGCCGGTCACGTTTTGCACACCGCTGGCGCGGGTATCGGCCCACGTGTAATCTCCGGGGGAGAGTTGGTAACCGATGCGATAGCCCCCGCTGGCCTTGTCCACGAGGACGACGTCGTTGCGTCCGTCCCCGTCAAAATCCCCGACGGCATGGAACTCCGTCGCCGTTTCCTGAACAAACGCCGGGGCGGCCGCCGTCCCCAGGACTACGAGCAAACAACTCCCGCGGAACCAGCACCCAAACTTCCGTCCTACGCGTTTCATGGCACCTCCATTTCGTTGGTGGGCAGCACCTCGGCGATTTCTCCATTTTTCCGGAATCGAACCAGCAGGTAACGGTACCGCGCGCCGGAGATGACCGGCTGGGTATCCTGCAGATAGATGAAGAAGAAATTCATCAGATCGGCGATGGGATAGAGATCATAAACGATGTAGGAATCCCACAGGATGCTGTTGGTGATACTCAGGCTGCCGCCGCCGAAGTCCACCGTGTAATTGGTGATCTGGTAGGCAATGTTCTCCATCAACGGCGAAACCTGAATGATGTCTCCGGAGACTTTCGGGAAGGCGGCGTTGGTGACTTGGAAACGGTAGAGCGCCAGCGGAAAAATGTTTTCTCCGGCGGCGTTGGTAAAGAGGAGGCTCATCGGGTTGACGTTGCCACTGAGCGATTGCGGACGTTGCTCCACCTGGGCCGCGCCTCTGGAACTGAAAAGTTGAAACCCGACGGTCACCACCGCGCCGGTGTGGTTGGCCCGCGTGCTTTGCACGTACGACGCTCCCAGGCCGAAGGCAAAATTGGTGTTGATCGCCGGCAACCCGCGCGCCGGCCAGGGAATGGTGCAAAGCGCGAAGTTGGTGTTGGCGGGATTCCAGATGAATTGCTCGATGTTGCTCATCTCGCTCACCGTGCCATCCGCGGCCACGGATTTGACAAACACCGTGTATTCGTTCCCCAACTCAATGTTGGCCGGCACGGCGAACTGGGGCCCGGGGCCGAATCCCGGGCCCACCCGCGGCGTCAGGAACAGATAAAAATCGTACGTGTTGGTCTGGCCGTTCAACACCAACTCCTGCGGGACTGGATTGGTTGATTGCAGCGTGAGAAAACCCGGCGCCAAATTCGAGTGAACGCTCAACGGTTTGCCGGCGATCCACACCTGAAACCGCTCGATGCCCGGCGGCGGCGCAAACCAAGTCATGGTCATGCCGGGATTGTTGGTCACGCCCGTGGCCAGCAACGGGGAAAGCAGCGGCGCGGGCGGCGGGGCGTGCGGGGCCGTTTCCACACACCCGAGTTTGACCAACGGACTGGGATTGCCGTGTTCATCCAGCACTTGCAGGTAATAACAAAGGGTGGCGCCGTTGGGGGGCGCGCCGTCGTCTTCACAGGTGAAATTGCCCGTGCCAACGGCCCCATGACACAGCAGCGTCAGCGGACCGTCATCCACGCGCCGATAAATCCGCCATTCCTTGCTCCCCGGCGTGGGCGTGCCGGTGATAATGATGTTGGTCTTGCTGCCGTCGGGCGTGGTGGGCGTATGCACGCGGCAATCGGGGGAGGGCCGGGTGCGCCGGCCCGTGATTCCCGCCTCGAACTTCATCTCGTACAAATCACCGAGAAATCCCTCCATTAAATAAAATGGAAGAGGGGTGGGCGTGGGGGTGACCTTGCCATCCACCGTGGCGGTGAAAGGATAAATGAAGAGTATCCG
>MWDV01000271.1 GCA_002070715.1 Verrucomicrobia bacterium ADurb.Bin118 | reverse complement strand
GCCGATTACGGAAAGGGCCAACGCACAGTAAAGTCCGCCTTGGATCAATCTGCTCAAAATTTTACTCATCTCGTTTTTCGTTCCAATTTGAATTCTCGGCCAACAGAGGGCGGCCCGCCTTGCGGACAAAATAATAACACGAAAGAGCGGCGCAACCTCAAGCACGCAGTTGGGGGTGATGGGCAGTGACGGTCTGCCGCCGCATCGTTGTCGGGGATGAGAACATTGCCGCGCAGCGACCGCGCCCTTCCGGTGCCCAGTCGCCGATGACAAATGAATTTTTCCACGGTGAATGGGAACGTTGATTCCCTTCCTTGGCATCAAGCCGGCCACAGAAACCGGCGGGGCGCGGTGTCGGTTTCCAGCGCTGACGGAATCTTTTGCGGCAATCTTTCTCCGAAGGGCCGTGGTTGCCCGAAGTGCTTCATCGCGACCCGCGGCCCCGCGAAGGACTCAGTTCCAACCGCCCGCCGGGTCAGGGACGGATGCGCAGGGTGTAAATCGGGGAGGCCGCGCTGTCGGCCTTGCGCGCGCCGATCGCGTTGTATTCGAAATCGAATTTGTATTGGTAGTGAATGAGGTCGCGATCCGGCGGCACGGGGATCAACGCTTCCCAGCGGTTTTTGAGGAGCGGCGTGGGATGCATGGGGTAGAATTCCTGGCCGACGACCACGTGGGGCTGGATGGTTTCCCAGCGCAGGGTCTGCTGACGCGTTTGAAACGCCACCGCGACGCGGTAGAGATCGTTGGGATTGCGGGGCTGCTGTTGCGGCGTGAGATTGGTGAACACAGCCGTGCATCCCGCGCACAACAGCGGCAGCAACCCCGGCAGCAGAAGTTTCTTCAACATGCCCGCAGCCTGACATGCGCCCGCTGAATTTGGCAAGGGGGATTTGTCAGGGGTCGCCGGTGGAAAAGGCGCAGCCGAGCGTCCTTCCATCGAAGGAGCAAACCCGCGGAACGAAGCAGCATTAAACCTCTCCTCCCGGCCAGCGTGGAATCGGGGCGCGGCAATAGTCGCGGATGTGGCCGCGTCGGTCATCCGTCCCGATGGGGTGCAAATCGCAGAGGCAGCGACTTCAGAACTCAAATTGAGGCAGACCGCGCGGCGCGATCAGGTTCGTCATGGCCGAGTATTTTCTCCACTCAATGTGGTTGTCCAGAAAGCACACATTTCCGCCGCTCGGCACCGATTTTTCCAAATGCGCGGTGCGGACCTTGCTGCCGCCCGCGGCGCCGATGTCCACATACCGACGTCCACCGGTGGGGGCGAGCACGGAAATGGTGGCATCCACGATCAGTTCCGTATTGGCCACCGGCAACGGACCGCGGCCGTGCGTGATTTTGGTCACCATGTTGCTGCCGCTGAGCGTTGGGTTTTGGAACAGGCCGGGCGCGTTGGGGAACAGCCAAATGTAACCGGTGACGACGTAGGTGGGAAAAGCACTCCATGCATCCGGCGGACCGTTATCCTTGTAGAGGTAATACTCGTTCGGACAATAAAAGATATCGGTGCGTTTGACGTTTTCCAGCAGATTACTGGCGACGGGCCGCCACATGTCCCAGAACCAGACGCCATTATTCCGCAGATCGGGAAGCCGATCTCCATTGTCATTGGCATACATCAAGGTGGCCAAGCCCAGTTGATGCAGGTTGTTTTTGCACTGGGTGATGCGAGCGCGCTCCTTGGCCTTCGCCAATGCCGGCAACAACATGGCTGCCAGGATGGCAATGATCGCAATCACCACGAGCAACTCGATTAGGGTGAAGGCCAGCCGATTGCGGCGGGCGACGGCATCCCGGTGAAATTTCAGCCACGTCATTGGAGTTAAATCAGCTTTCAGGTTGATACCCGGTTTCGGCGACCTCCGCTCCAACCCTCGTCCAGCGACGGATTGGAGCGGAGGCATTGTTATCGTCTTGGCGGCTTATTCTTGTCAACGCCACAAACGGAAAAACTGCGAGCCTTCGGTGGCAGGAAGGGTCACCTCCCAGTGGTCGCCGTTCAGAACCGGAGTTGCGTCCAGCGCCGTCCAACCGCCCGAGCCGAGATCGCTGGTGGTCTGAACGGAGAAGCCCGCCGCCGCCGCCGGCCAACGCAACACGAGATCGTCACCCACGCGGGTGGCCGTCAGCGCGGCGGTGGTGGTGAGGAGTTGGTTCGGCCCGATCACATCGGAAGCCTTGATTTCATCGGCCGACAAGGTCCCGCGATAAATCCGGAATTCGTCCACCGTTGCGATCGCGAAGGGATCGGCGTGAGGCGAACGGCCAATCCAGCTAAAGAACGTGCCGATCTGGTCAACGCGGCCTTTGGCGCCGGAGACGGCCCCGTGCAGCACGCCGTTGGTGTAATAGGCCATCACCCCGTTGCCAAACACGCAGGTGACATGCACCGACAGATTGGCCCAGGCGGGCGGAATGGTGATGGTGTCGCCATCGGTCAACCCGGCGCTGAACCAGTGCGCAGAGCCGTCCAAAACCGACGGCGCCAGGTAGAACTCGTTGGCCCGGTCATCGCCGAAATACCAGAGACGTGACCAGGTGCCCGACGCGCCAAAGTTGACCCACGTATCCACGGTGACTGCGTCGTAACCCTCCAATAAAGCGGGGGGCAGTTCCAGATAGGATTGATCCGCCCCGTCCAACACCAGGTTGCCGCCGGAGACGCTGGCCGTGCCGTGCAGAATTCCATGAGCCGTACCCACGGAATCCTTGGCGTCCGTCTCAAAGGTATAACGATGAGTGAGCTGGGCCAGATTCCGCACCTGGATGGTGGCGCTATCGGTGTGCCCGTGATAGCTGGCCGTCAAAGTGACGACCCCAGGCCGGCGGGTCCGCACCAAATTTCCGGGGAGAATTTCCAGCACCGCCGCATCGCTGGAAGTGAGGATCAACCCCGGCACCAAGGCCGCCGTGTTGGGCATCAGATTAAAATCCGCCAAGTTGGCGTAGTGGGCATGGATCACGGGCGCAAACCGATCCGAATACGCCGGGTAGTCCGTGGCCACAATTTCGATGGATTGCAGCGCCCCCGGATCGTATGCGGTGGACGCGGGGCCCGCCAAGTGACTCTTCATGATCTCCGCCGGCGTCAATGCCCCTTGGTAAATCCGGAACTCATCAATCGCGCCAACCAGCCACGGATCCACCGCCACGAACGAACGGCCAACCGTGGCGGCACTGTTGTCAACCAAGGAAAGCGGAGCGGTGGCGTTGTAATTGGCATATTCCAGCACGCCGTTTACATACAGCGCGAGCGTCGAAGCGGGCGGATCAACAACCGCAGTCAGGTGTGCGGACATGTTGGTCAACCCGCCCTTCAGATTGAGGTTGCGGCCGCCCGGGATATTTTGCGTGAGCCAATGGTGTTGTCCGTTTCCATCGGCGGAAGGCGCCAGGAAAATCTCGTTGGCGCCACCTTCCGTCCCGAAGTCGAACAAGCGGGCCCAAGGCCCGAAGTTGCCAAAATCCACCCAGGCTTCAATCGTCACCGCGCGATAGGTATTGAGGTTGATGCCCGTACCCGGCAGGTCCATGTATCCCCCCCCATCGAGCACCAGTTTTCCTCCCGTGACCGTGGCCGAGCCCATCAGGATGCCGTCGGCTCCGCCCAGCGCGTCGCTGGCGTCAGAGGTAAAGCTGTACCGGTGGGCCAGCGTGGCGGGCTGGGCGATGACGGATAACGTATTCGTGGCACTCCGGCCGTTGAAGGTGGCCACCACCGTGGTGGTCCCCGGCGATATCGCCCGCACCACTCCCGCCGCGTCCACGGTCAGAATGTCGGGATCTCCGGATTGAAAGGTCGCGCCGCCGTAAACAATCAAGTCCACGCCACTCACATTGTCGAAATCCCCTGTGAACACCTGTGGCGATGCCTGATTAACCGTGAGCGGATTGTCCGGACTGATCAGATGCACCGCGACGAGCGTTCCCAGGCTGGTCACGTAATGGTCCGGCCCGGTCGCTTCGTTGAGGACGATCGCCGAGGCCGGCAAGACGCCGGCATAAATCCGGAACTCATCAATCGAGCCTTCAAGAAGCGGGTCCACGTCGTAGAGCGATTTGCCGATCAGGTTGTAAAGGTCGTTGACGTCTCGCAATGGCGGCACCGCGCCTCCGTTGACCCCCGGGTTCGAGGTGAGTTTCGTGCCGTTGTAGTAATACAGTTGATTATTCGGCGGATCCACGACGAGGGTCACATGCACATTTTCGGCGCCATTGAGGCCACCGGGATTGTTCGCCCACACATTGGCGCCGGCGGTGCGAACACCGAGGTTCTGCCAATCCCCGCCGGCATAATGGCAATAGTTCAAAGCGGTGCGTTCCTGGCCGGCGTCGTTCTGGTCGCCAAACGCAAAGACGCGCGTCCACACCGGATTGTTCGCGCTGAAACTGGCCCAGAATTCGATGGTGATTTTCTCCTGCGTGCTGATGATGCCGGACGGCAGGGTGGCCCAGCCGCCCCAGCCATCCAGTTGCAGGCGCTGGCCATCCAAGTGGGCCGAGCCAATCAACGTGCCGGCCCACGCCGGATCGCCGGTGATCGAATCGGCAAAGGTGGCGCTCCCCGGCGTGTCATTAAACGAGTAACGGTGCAAAAGGGTCTGGCTCTGCCCCGGGTCGGCCATCAGCAGGCCCAGAAGCAAACTGAGCAACGAGGGACTGGGAAGGAATGTTTTTATTTTCATACGTGCTGTTTTTTGGGGGTGGGAGTTTTCTAGCTGACACCGAGACAACGGAAACGGACTGCCTCGAAAACCGGTTCAATGATTTGTCGCTCAATCATATTTCTCTCCGGAAGTTGCTACTGGCAATACCCTATCACGCCGGAGCGGGTCGTCAATGGTTTAATCCCCGAATAACCGCAAAACCCGGCGGCAATCGGGCGGGAAAACGCGTTAGGCGCGCGCCGGAGGAAAGCGGGCAGGAAAGCTTGACGTTGACCCGGACGCTCCCTAGCTTGGGTCACTACTGAGTGGTGGCCATAGCTCAGCCTGGTTAGAGCCCCAGATTGTGGATCTGGCTGTCGCGGGTTCAAATCCCGTTGGCCACCCCACCCTTCCCTCACGCGCCCACCTGTATAACTGAAGCCTTGGGCTTGGCCGGTGGCAATCGTTCCATAGCACCGGTGCCGATTGACAAACCGGCCTGCTTGTGGGCGAACTGGCGGCGTGTCAAAAGCCCGGCTGGATCAAGTCTGCGGAGATGAATCGGTTGATCATCTTTTCTGCGACCGGATAGGAACTCATAGCCTCGGGTCTGGCGAATCTGATGCGGTGGCGGGGGGACGGAGGGAAAGGTGGGAAAGCCGGATGCCGCCACAGAACAATTAAACTTGTGACGATATGAATTTGCGTGGGCTCGCTCTGACGGTGCTTCTGGTTTCCAACCTGTCCATGCCGGCCTCGACGCCGGCGCGGCCCAATCTTCTGTTTATTTTCGCGGACGATTGGGGCCGCCATGCCAGCGCGTATGCGAAACTGGACGGCCCCGGCACGATCAACGACGTGCTCCAGACGCCGCACATTGACCGGGTGGCCCGCGAGGGCGTGCTGTTCCGGCATGCGCATGTCACGGCCCCTTCCTGCACGCCCTGCCGCAGTTCGCTCTTGTCCGGTCAGTATTTCTGGCGCACCGGGCGCGGGGCGATTCTGCAAGGGGCGGTGTGGGACGCGACGATTCCATCGTTTCCACTGTTGTTACACGCGGCGGGCTATCACATCGGCAAGACTTACAAGGTCTGGTCACCCGGCACGCCGGCCAACGCGCCTTACGGAACGAATCAATTCGCCTATGAATCCGCAGGCCGGCGGTTCAACCGATTTTCCCAGAACGTCACCCAACGGGTGCGCGAAGGAAAATCTCTCGAGGCGGCCAAGCAGGAATTGTATGACGAGGTGCGCGCGAATTTCGCGGCCTTCCTGGCCGACCGGAAGCCGGGCCAGCCGTTCTGCTATTGGTTCGGTCCAACGCACACTCATCGCCAGTGGGAACGCGGCTCGGGCAAAGCCTTGTGGGGGATTGATCCGGCGCAGTTACGGGGCAAGTTGCCGCCGTTTCTGCCGGATGTGCCCGAGGTGCGCGAGGACTTGGCGGATTATTTCGGTGAAGTCCAGGCTTTGGATGCCGTCGTGGGATTCTTCCGGGATCAACTAGAAGCGATGGGGGAACTGGAGCAAACCCTGCTGGTCTTGAGCGGCGACCACGGCGCTCCGGGGTTTCCGCAGGGCAAATGCAATTTGTACGACTTCGGCACCGGCGTGGCACTGGCCGTGCGCGGCGCGGGTACGCACGGCGGCCGGGTGGTGGACGACTTTGTGAATCTCATGGACCTCGCGCCGACCTTCCTGGAAATCGGCGGGGTCACCCCGCCGGAGGTCATGACCGGACGCAGCTTGGTCAAGGTGCTCCGGTCAACCAAGTCCGGACTCGTGGACGGGCAGCGGACCTGGGTGGTGACTGGACGCGAACGGCACGTCGCCGCGGCGCGGGATGGTTTTCTGCCCTACCCGCAGCGGGCGTTGCGCACGAAAGATTATCTCTACATCCTCAACTTCGCCCCGGACCGCTGGCCGTTGGGTAATCCGTTCAACCTCGCCCCCGGCACGTCGCCCGACACGGCGACGCTGCGCGAGGACACCATGATCACCTTCATGGACATGGACGCCAGCCCGACCAAAGCCTGGCTGGTGACGCATCGGGAGGATCCGCAGTGGCGGCGTTACTACGAGCGGGCATTTGGTCAACGTCCGCGCGAAGAACTCTATGTGCTGGCGCGCGACCCGCATCAGGTGAACAACGTCGCCGCCGATCCCGAATACGCGTCGGTCCGCGCGGCACTGGAAAAACAACTGTTGGCGGAGTTGAAACGCACCGGCGATCCGCGTCTCGTGGATGGCGGTCGCTACTATGAAACCCCGCCCTTGGCCGGGCCGGTGCCGGGCCAAGAAAAAGCGCGGTCAGCCCGACCGAAAGCCAAACCATAAACACGTCCAACCCCGAGCCGGCAGAAAGCGGCAGGAGACTGCCGCACTCCATGCCGCTTCGCGTCCGTCTGCGCGCCGGAGCCATGCGCCCGCTTTCGAAGTGCGGCCGGTGGCATCCACCCACAACAGCCCACGCGTCGCCTTGCCCACCCGGAACCGCTTCCGGGTTTATTTCATCCGGTCAAAGGATTTTTGCAGGATTTCCCAATCGGCAAGGCCTTTGTGCTTGGCGCGCATCGCCCGGCTGATCTCGGCTTCCTTCGCGTTCTTGGTGGGCCGGTTGACTTTGTAGAAAATTCCGAAATGCCCGGGGAACGGCGCGTCAGCCAGTTTGTAGGCGGCGATTTCATTGGTCGCGTCGTGATCGGAGGGCACGAGGTTGAAGACGCCGCCTTTGCGGGGGTTCGAGGCGTCAAACGCCCCTTGATAAAACTCCACGCATTCGCTCAGGCATTCGATGTAACTGAAACCGTCGTGATGCAGCGCGGCCTCCATCATTTGCAGGGCATGGCCGGGATTGGTGTGGGTGGTGCGCGCCACAAAGGTCGCGCCGGCGGCGATGGCTTGTTTGAGCGGATTGATGGGATGATCAAACGCGCCCCACGTATCCGTCTTGCTCTTGAATCCCAAGGGCGAGGTGGGGGAGGTCTGTTTTTTGGTCAGGCCGTAAACCCAGTTGTCCATGACAACGAGCGTCATCTTGATGTTCCGGCGCGCGGTGTGGCTGAAATGATTGCCGCCGATGGAAAATGCGTCGCCGTCCCCACTGAAGGCGAACACGTGCAAATCGGGCCGGGCGAGGGAAACCCCGGTGGCAAAGGGCAACGCGCGCCCGTGAAGGAAGTGGACGCCATGCGCCTGCACAAAATAGGGAAACCGGCTGGAACAGCCGATTCCGGAGATGCTGACGATTTTCTCGTGATGCAACCGGGCCTTCTCAATGAGCTTGAAGAACACCGCCAGCACGGAGAAATCGCCGCACCCGGGACACCAAGTCGGGTGATCCGCAGCGAGTTCTTTTTTGGTGAGCGGCTTGCGGTTTTCGGCGGCGGCCGCGGGCCGGGGAGTTTCACGAGTGGCGGAAGGCATGAGCGTCAAGGAGTTGAATGGGGAACACAGGGTTAGGCGCGGGTTGACGAAAGAGCGGTCAATTTGTTTTTCATCCGTTCAAGGATCTCCCGCACTTTGAAGGTCAGGCCATCGGTCTTGTTCAGGCCCTGGATGCGCGCGTCACAATAACGGGCGCGCAGCAGGGCGGCCAGTTGTCCGTAGCCGTAGAGGCCTTCGTCGTTCATTTCCACGACGAAGACATGATGGAAGCCGGAAAAGATTTTGTGCAAATCCGGAGGCAAAGGTTGGAGGTGGCGCAGATGCAGGCTGGAGACGCTGTCGCCGGCGGCCCGGGCGCGGTCCACCGCTTCGCGGATCGGCCCCCGCGTGGAGCCCCAGCCGACGAGCAGCACCTGGCCTTCGGGCGGCCCGTAGATTTTGGGCGGCGGCAGGGTGCGCGCCAGCGCCTGCAGTTTCCGGCGCCGCTTCGCCGTCATGGCGGCGTGGAGTTGAGGCGACGCGCTGGGGTGTCCCATTTCGTCGTGTTCCAAACCGGTGAGCACGGGATATTTGCCACTCTCGACGCGCGTGCCCGGCGCGATATGTCGGGTGACGCCATCCGGCTGGCTTAAATCATACGGTTTGTGATCGGCAACCGGGCTGAGATCCGGCGCCAGGTTTTGGCAAAGCTTTTTCAAGTCCGGTTCGGGAAAGGCCTCGATGCGGGTGGCAATGGCCTGGTCGCTGAGCACAAACACCGGCACGCTGTATTTCCGGGCGATGTTCACCGCCTCGATGGCGGTGTAGAAACAATCCTCCACGTCGGTCGGCGCCAGCACCACCCGGGGGGCGTCGCCGTGACTGCCGAAGCAAGCTTGATACAGGTCGGACTGCTCGACGTTGGTGGGCAGGCCGGTGGAGGGGCCGCCTCGTTGGACATTGACGATGATGAGCGGGACTTCCGCCATCACCGCCCAGCTCAGGCACTCGCTTTTCAGCGAGACCCCCGGGCCGCTGGATCCAGTGACGGCCAGGTGTCCGGCATAACTGGCCCCCAACGCTGTGGCGATGGAGGCAATCTCATCCTCGCACTGGACAAAACAACCGCCGTATTGGGGCAATTCCCGGCGGAGAATTTCCATGACATCCGACCAGGGCGTGATGGGATAACTCGCGCCGAACCGGACGCCGGCGGCGATGAAGCCGTAGGCCAGCGCCTCGTTGCCATTCATCACCACCTGGGCGCGTTCCTTTTTCCGGCTTTCCGCCAGGGTGAACGTCTCCAACAGGTTTTCCAGGGAATAACCGTAACCGGCATGGAAAGCGCTCAGGGCGTTTTTCAGAACGCTGGGATCTTTGCTGCCAAACCGTTCGCTGATGAGTTTCTCCAGTTTGGCCGTGTCCAGATCAAACATGCGCGCCACCAAGCCGAGCGCGTAAAGGTTTTTGCCCTTGTCCCGGGCGGTGCCGCCGATGGCTTCGATGGTGCGCGTGGAGATGGGGATGGCGACATGCCGGTAATCCTTCTGCCATTCCGAGCGCGGTTCGACGTGATCGGAGTCCAGCAACACAATGCCGCCCTTGCGCAACGAGCGGATGTGGTCCTCGTAGGAATGCTGATAAAACGCGAGCAACACGTCCGCCTCGTCGCCGGCGCTCAAAACCTCGCCCGAGCCGATGCGCACTTGGAAAATGGACGGGCCGCCCGAAATGGTGGCCGGGATGGTCATGAACGTCATGACCTCCTGCTCGCTGCGTCCGGCGAGTCGGGCCAGAAAACCGCCAATGGCTTGGATGCCGTCCTGGGAGTTCCCGGCGATCCGGATGACCGCCTCGGCAATTTGATGAACTTTGGCCTGGCCGCCAGGAGCTTGGGTCGCTGCCGCCGATTTATTCATGCGAATACCTGAAAGTTTGCTGATTCACGCCCGTTGGCCGCAGTCGGTCGTTCGCCCAACGCCGCAGCCGTCATCGTGGTGCCTAGCCTAGCATTCCCACTCCGGCTGTCAAATGCCAAGCCGGTCCTACACGGCAGGTTGGCATGGACCAAATCAGCGGTCGCATCGGCCCGGGCGCAGCGTGATGAGGTTTCTTACGTGGGCGCAATTTCGGGAGCAGCATTGGCGGCCAAGTAAAACCGCAACGCCTCGGCCACTCCTTCGCCGCACAAGCCCGTACTGAGATATCCGCCCTGACGACGGAGCGCCTGTTGAACCGGCGCCACCGCGTTGGCCGGCGCCGCCAAAAACTGGGCGTAGCGCCGGTTTAGCATGGGGAGATCGTTCAAATGATCCCCCGCCGCGAACACCTCCGCCGCCGTCAATCCCAGGCGCCGGGTAATTTCCGCGAGCGCCGTCCCTTTGTTGAAATCCACATGACTGAAGCGCGCATAGACATCGTTGCGCACAAACGCCAGCTTGGGGATGGCGCGGCAGAGTTCCTCCACCCGCGCCTGGATCTGGTCCGCGTCGCCGTTGGAATCCGCAATCAAGCAAAAGGGCGAATAGGCGTCCGCGTAAAGGGTCGCGTCAAAGCGGGATTCCACCCAGGCCACCAATTCCGGCACCAACGGCCGCACTTGGGCAAAAACCTCCTCATGGGCGCGGTGGCAGGCGGTGTTCCAATCCGCCACGCTGACGTAGGCGGAGTCGCTGTGCTGGTAAATTTCCCGTTCCACGAGCACCAGGTAATCGGGGCGCACCGTCACCCGCGCCCGGCCGAGAGCCTCCAACAAACTCGACATCTCGCGCCCCGTGTTGATGACCCACCGGGCGCCCCGGGCTTGCAGGTCCGCGATCAACGTCTGCAAGGCCCGCGGAATCGGCGGGTTCTGGAACTCGGCAAAGATGGTGCCGTCAAAATCCGTTGAAATCAGTTTGATGGGTGGTGCCATGGTGTTGCCCGTGCCGCCGGGCGGAATCGCAACCGGCGCTTGCGCGTTAGTAGATGGCTGGGTTAGCGTCCCTTGTCAAAATGAATATGCCATGACATTCACCCGCCGTCTTTGCCGCGTATGAAAACCGCCTATGAACTGGCCATGGAACGGTTGAGCAAAAGCTCGCCCGCCGTCAAACTTACTGCCCAACAGAAACGCGCGATCGCCGAGGTGGACGCACGGTATCAGGCCAAACTGGCCGAACGCGAGATTACCCTGCGAGACGCCCGGGCGCAGGCCCTCGCCGCTGGCGATGGCGAAAAGGCCGCGGAGTTGGAACAGCAACTCGCCCAGGAACGCCAGAAACTGCGCGCGGAACTGGAAGAGAAAAAAGAAGCAATCCGGCAGGGCAAGGGTTGAGCGCCATTGGCAACGAGCCTTTGTGCCAATTCCCGGGCGGCGTCCAGCACGATTCGGAGCATCCAACGAAAGGACTGATTTCAGCCGTCGCCGGTCAAAAGAGTTGAGTCCGGGCCTCGTCCGGCGTTAAATCAGCCGGTATTCTGCGGATTATATGGAACGGGTTAAAACCTTGTTGCGTTCGCCGGGACGCCGCATTGCGGCGATCGCGCTGGGGATTCTGTTCCTGGACCAACTCACCAAGGCCATCGTGTTGAACTTCCTAGGATACGCCCAGGAAAAGGTGATTATCCCCGGCTTCTTCAAGTTTGTGCATTGGGGAAACACCGGGGCGGCGTGGAGTCTGTTTCGTGATAACAACGGCCTGCTCGCGGTCATCGCCGTGGTCGCGCTCGTGGTGCTTTATTTCACCCGGCATCATTTCGATCGCCGGACCTTCGCGGGCCAGCTTGCCTTTGGATTCATTTGCGGCGGCATCGCCGGCAACCTGTTGGACCGGGTGCGGGTGGGGCACGTCATTGATTTTGTTTACTTTTACGTGAACCGCGCCAACGGCGAGGAAATGGGATTCCCGGCGTTCAACGTGGCGGATAGCGCCATTTGCCTCGGTGTGGGGCTGGTCTTTCTGTTGTCGTGGCGGGCGGAACGCGCGTCGGGCGCCGCCAAAACCCCGCCCGCCGCCGAGGCGCCGCCGCCCCCGGCTTCCGGCTCTTAACCCGCGCGGACGATTCTCTTTGCCGCCATGCTCGCTGTGTCCTGCGCGTTCGTTGACGACCTCTCCAATCCGGGAATTGGCGAATGACGGTCCGCAGCGAAGTTTTCGTCTTGGAACGGTCGTTGCCCGGGACGCGGTTGGACACCTTTCTGCGCCAGCGATATCCCGCGATGTCCCGCGGGAGCATCCAACGCCTGATCACGGAGGGTTACATTCGCGTGAATGGCCGGCGGATCAAACCCACGCACACCCCGCAGGCCGGTGAAACCGTGCAGGTGGAATGGCCGGCGGCGCGGCCGGACACCGCCCAGCCCGAAGACATTCCGCTGGATATCCTCCACGAGGACGACCTGTTGTTGGGCCTCAACAAACCCGCCGGATTGGTGGTGCATCCGGCGGCAGGCCACGAGGCGCACACGCTGGTCAACGCCTTGTTGCATCATTGCGCCGGCCGGCTCAGCGGCATTGGCGGCGTGGCCCGACCGGGCATTGTGCATCGCCTCGACAAGGACACCAGCGGCGTCATGATCGTGGCCAAAACCGATGCGGCGCACCTGGCGCTGGCCGCGCAGTTCGCCGGACGGCGCGTGGACAAAATTTACCACGCCCTGGTGTGCGGCGAAGGGATCCGCGACCACGGCGAAATCCACGCGGCCATCGCGCGGCATCCTTCGCATCGCAAACGCATGGCGGTGCGCGAGGCGTCCGGACGCGAAGCGCATACCGCTTATCGGGTGTTGGAACGATTGCGCGGCGCCACTTTGGTGGAGGCACGTCTGCACACCGGGCGCACCCACCAGATTCGCGTTCATTTTCAACACCTGGGCCATCCCTTGGTCGGAGACGCCACCTACGGCGCCCGGCAGAACCGGCGCCTGGCGGAACTGCATCACTTCACCGCCGAACGGCAGATGTTGCACGCTTCGGAACTGACCTTCACGCATCCCCGCAGCGGACGCCGCCTGAGCTTGACCGCACCCTGGCCGCAGGATTTTCAAGATGCGGTGACCGCCTTGCGCTGAAGCAATGCCGGAGCCGACGGCGGTTATGCAGGACGCGCTTGCCGTGCGTTTTTTCATTGAGCGCGCTTGACTTTGCCGCCGCTCCTCCGACGTAATCGCCGCCCATGAAAATTTGTCTGTTTGGCATTTCCGGCATTCCCATCGGTCGGCATAACGTCAAGGACCCGCGCCTGGACACGGCGGACCGGTTGGTCGAGGCCAAAAAAAAGACCCCGGTTCAGGTGGATGTGGTGAACGGCGACAGCACGGCCACGGCGGATGTGTTGGCGGCCACCGCCGACAGCCGGCTGGATTTGATTTTGCGGGATTTGGAGTTTGTGGAAACCCGGTTGGGGCGCAACCCCGATGAACCGGAGCGGACGGCGTTGCTCAAGCTGCAGACGCAACTGGAGCGGGACGGCTTCGTCGCCGACGCGGTCTTGTCCTCCGCGGAGCGCGAGGCGGTGGCGGTGCATTCCTGTTTTCTCACCAGCAAACCGGTGGTGATCGCCACGGCGGCGGAACTGGCCCAACCGGAGGCGTTGATTCTGCGGGCGTATCAGGCGGGTGGATTCATCAGTTTCCTCACGGTGGGCGGCAAGGAAAATCGCGCGTGGATGATCCGGCGGGGCGCCACGGCGTGGGAAGCCGCCGGGGCGATTCACTCGGACATCCAGCGGGGATTCATCCGCGCGGAAGTCATCAGTTACGCCGACCTGGTCACGCATAGCGGCGAGACCGGCGCCAAACGCGCGGGATGCCAGCGGTTGGAGGGTAAAACTTACGTCATGCAGGATTACGACGTGGTGAATTTCCGGTTCAACAAATGACCGGTTTCCGAAGGCCAAGCCCGGCTAGGTTCAGGAAAGATGCCGTCGCCTTCACCCGTCCGGGCGGACAAACCCTGTTCGGGGCAAACAAGCGGACCAGATTGAAGCCCGCCTGTTGCAGCGTCAGACGTCCGGGACGCGACGGTGGTTGTGCGGTGAATGCCGCGTCGTTGATGACGAGGCCGAAGCGGTTCCGATTTTTGGGCGCTCGTCAGCGGGTTAACGCTTCGCTTCACCCAGCGCTTGCGACAACGCCCGGCGCATGACGGTTTCCGTCATTGGTTGCACCCAGCAATAATGGTCGTTGTAACCGTCCCGCCAGCATTGATCGGTGGGAATGTAACCCGGCGCGCCATCGCCGAATCCCGCCACCATCACAAAAGATTTTGGACGCAACTTTTGCGCGGCCAACTGGTAACCGACAAAGCTTTCCGCCGGCAGAATGGTGAACAACGCCGCGCCGTCATTCAAATCCAGGCAGGGCACATCAATCGGTTGATCGCGGCTCACGCGCGCCCGCCAGCTCAAACCGAGCGCGGCGGAAATGCGTTGCCAGCGCGTGGCGTTCGTGTTGGCCAGCGTCGCGCGCATCGCCTCGATCGTGAACGCGTCGGTGTCGCGCGGCGGCAATCGCAATTCGGCGTTGCGGAAACCGACGCGCCGCAGCGGTTGTCGTTGCGTCTGTTGCCACGCACCCAGCATGCCCGCGTACAATCGGTCCGCGAGGACGATCCGGTTCGTGGGATCGCCGGTGTTGTATTTGCCGGCGGTGGTGTCGCCGCCGCAGCCGGTGAAGTAAATTTGAAACACGGACGGATCATCCTGTTGCCGGCGTTGCCGCGCCAGACCGGGAAAATCAGCGGAGACGCCGCCCTTGCCGTAGTAGCTCATGGGATGAATGGCGTAACAACTCCACGCGAGCAGCGGCGTTTCGCCATCCCAGAAACTCAGGGTTTTGAGCCACGGATCAATTTCGCCTTCCGGCGCATCGTAGAGATTGCCGCTCGCGCTGCCGCGTTCCCACGTGATGGTGCCGTCCGGCCGGACGACGCGTCGGTTGGAAGCCAGCTTTTCGATGCGTGCCTGTCCCATGCCAAAATGCGTCACGCGCCGCGCCGTGGACAATGCCTGTTTCAGCGCTGTGGCGGTGCGTTGCACGGCGCGCTCATGAAATTCCGGATCGCAATTCCAGCCGGGTTGTCCTTGGTCGTCCAACAACCGCTGCGCGGTCAAATCACAAATCGGCGCGTCGTGCTGATGCACGGTCGCCAGCATCACGCGCTGCGGCGTGGTGTGCGCCGCCTGCGCCAGCACTTCGCGCCAGCGATCGTAGGAATCGTTGTTGCACTGACACCAATCCAGGGAAACCACCACGAGCGGTTCCTCCGCGCCCAACAACACGAAGCCTTTGGCAAAGAGCGGATCAACAATCTCCCGTGCGTCCGCCACGCCGCCGCCCATGCACGCGTGACCGATGGGAATCGTGATGTCGGCGTTGAATGTGGCGACCCGAAATTCAGCACGGGCGGTGAACCACACCGATACAATGAGCAACACCACCATTCGGCATCGGGCAAGGGTTCGCAGTGAGGATGAAAAAACCGTTTGCGGCTTCACGATTACTGACTTGGCCGATTCCCGCTGCGCGCTCAAGCAAAAAGCGCGTGCTGACCGCCGCTGAGGCGGCGATGCCGCATTGGGTCCGGGTGGAACAGCCAACCTGGCTGTTCTGGTTGGCAACCTGCCGACCAGTACTGCGTCGTCCGATTTTCCTGGGAGGGACGCGTTCCACCGCGTCCCTGATGAGTTGGGGACGACGTGGAAGTCGTCCCTCCCGGGAGATGGTTAAAGCCGCAAAGAACGCAAAGTTCACAAAGAAAACCTTTAGTTCTGATCTACCTGTGCTCTTGGTGGATACTCAGTATCTCCAGAGAGACGCACCCTTCGTAAATCATCTTTCGTGATTCGTCGCCTCTCTGTGCCTCGGCGCCTCGGTGGCCCTTAACTTTAGAACCTGATGTCGTTCACGAGACACGAATGACGACCGCCGAGGGCGGCGGTGCTCCCCCAATACCCATCCCCTTGCCAATCATTCCTCTGTCTTCCCGTTCGCGTATTTCGCGGTTGTAGTTTCCTTGGGAGGGACGCGTTCCACCGCGTCCCTGGTGAGTTGGGGACGACGTGGAGGTCGTCCCTCCCGAGATATGGTTAAAGCCGCAAAGAACGCAAAGTTCACAAAGAAAACCTTTAGTTCTGATCTACCTGTGCTCTTGGTGGATACTCAGTATCTCCAGAGAGACGCACCCTTCGTAAATCATCTTTCGTGATTCGTCGCCTCTCTGTGCCTCGGCGCCTCGGTGGCCCTTAACTTTAGAACCTGATGTCGTTCACGAGACACGAATGACGACCGCCGAGGGCGGCGGTGCTCCCCCAATACCCATCCCCTTGCCAATCATTCCTCTGTCTTCCCGTTCGCGTATTTCGCGGTTGTAGTTTCCTTGGGAGGGACGCGTTCCACCGCGTCCCTGGTGAGTTGGGGACGACGTGGAGGTCGTCCCTCCCGGGAGATGGTTAAAGCCGCAAAGCACGCAAGGATCACAAAGAAAACGTTTATTTCTGCGTCCCCTGCGCTCCTGGTGGTTAATCAGTTGTTCCAGCGCGACGCATCCTTCGTAAATCATCTTTCGTGATTCGTCGCCTCTCTGTGCCTCGGTGGCCCTTAACTTCAAAATCTGATGTCGTCCGCGAGACGCGAACGACGACCGCCGAGGCCGGCGGTGTACCCCCCTTCCCCATTCCTTTGCCCATCATTCCCTACCTCTCTGCGGAAGTGGATTGGCATCGCGCCACCAGAACTGGATGTGGACGCAGCCCGGTGCAATCACCCATACTCCGCGCATGAATAATCGTTGTGTTCCGCTTGTCTGGCTTCTGTGTGGTGGTGTATGGCTGTTGCTGGGCGCGCTGAGTGGTGGTTTTGCCCAATCCACGGCGGCTGAACCGGCGCGGGAAAAACCGGCTTTGGAAATCATCAGTCGCGTCGTGACGACGAATCGGCCGGGTTTTCTTTCCGCAATTTACGCGGAGCCGAAGGGCGTCCGGTTGTTTGGGTTTAATTCCGTTTCCGATGACAACGGACGCAATTGGTCGCCGTTGGTCTGGCAACCGGACTTCACCGCCAACTTGCCGCACGGTTACCGGCGCGAACCGGTCACGGCGGTGCTTGATCCACATACCGACCGGTTGCTCGTGCTGCTGAATTCCCTTGATACGCCCGGTCTTGATCCAAATGCCATCGAACCGCCCATTGCGCAGGAGACTTATTATCTGCGTTATCGCGTTTCCACCAATGGCGGACGCTCCTGGCGCTTCGAAGAGCCCATCATTCAAACCGGCGACTACAACGCGCAGCATCCGGTGGCGGGCGTGCGGGTGGGGACGAACGCCATTTATCTTGGCGACGTCGGGTGTGTGCCGATCGTAACGCGGCGCGGCAAGGTGCTTGTGCCGGCGCAGATGACGGTCGTGGGCGCGGATGGTAAACTGGCCAATCCCGCCGGCGGTTTCACTTATACCGAAGTCGTGGTGTTGATTGGCACTTGGACGGAAACCGGTTGGCTGCGCTGGACGGCCAGTCAGCAGGTGCGGGGCGACGCGTTCCAGACCACGCGCGGATTGATCGAACCCACGTTGGCCGAATTTCCCGATGGACGCATTCTCATGGTGATGCGCGGCAGCAACGGCGGCAAAGCGGATCCCAAATACGAACTGCCCAGCCGGAAATGGTTTTGCGTTTCCAAGGATGGTGGAGAAACCTGGAGCCAGCCGGCCGTGTGGACTTGCACCGATGGCGAAGCTTTCTTTTCACCCAGCAGCATGTCCACGCTTTTCAAGCACTCCAGCGGGCGCGTGTTCTGGATGGGAAATTGGTCCGCAACCAATTGCGAAGGCAATCTGCCGCGCTGGCCGTTGGTTATTGGCGAAGTGGACCCGCGCAGTTTGAAACTGATGCGGAATACCTTGCTCACGCTCGACACG
>MWDV01000270.1 GCA_002070715.1 Verrucomicrobia bacterium ADurb.Bin118 | reverse complement strand
GGCGGCGGACCTGTCCCCCACGAATACGACGACGCAATTAAAACTGGCGGAGGGATTCAATCTGGTGGGGGACACGACACGCACCATCGAATTTTACCAGCGCGCGCTCGCGGCTCTGCATGAAAACCTCCCCCTTCGCGACGCCGTCCGCACCAAGCTCGCCGACCTTTACCTGCGCACCCGGGACCGGGCGCGGGCCACAGAAATGCTCGAAGCCATTCTGCGCGACGACCCGACCAATGCGCAGGCCAACTTTGTCTTGGGCAACCTGGCGTTCGACGACAAGCGCATGGAACGCGCGGCGGAGTATTTCGCGCGGGCCCTGCTCCTCAATCCCCGGTTGGAACCGGCGCATTACGATCTCGCTCTTACCCTGCTTAACTTGGAGCGTTACGACGACGCGCTCGCCACCCTTGCCCAGGCCCGGGAACGGTTTGCCTCGAGTTTCCTGATGGAATACCTCAGCGGCATCGTGCACATCCGGCGCAAGGATTACACCAATGCCGTCCGGTATTTCACCGCTGCGGAAATCGTCGCCCAAGCGGGGGAAACCAACCGCCTGACCGCGCCCTTTTATTTTCAAACCGCCGCCGCGCTTGAACGCATCGGGCGGCTGGACGAGGCCGCCGCCACCTTCGAAAAATGTCTGCAACTCGCGCCCGACTTCCATGAAGCCCAGAACTACCTCGGCTACATGTGGGCGGAACAAGGCACGAACCTGCATCGCGCCCGCGAACTGATTGAGCAGGCGGTCCAAGCGGAACCCGAGAACGCCGCCTACCTCGATAGTCTGGGCTGGGCTCTGTTCAAACTGGGCCAACTACCCGAAGCCTTGGAGGCGATGCATCGCGCCATTCAATTCGCCGATCCCCCCGATCCCACGCTGTTCGATCACCTCGGCGACATTCATCAGGCATTGGGAGAAAAAGAGGCGGCCCGCGCGGCTTGGCAAAAATCGCTCGAAATCGAACCCAACGATGCCATTCGCCGGAAACTCGGCGCGCCCGCCCCGTAGCGAGAACTTGGGTCACCCACTTCCGGGCCCGTTCATGCCCCACCAGTTCAAACATCACTACACTTCCGCGGAAGCCGCCGCTTTGCTGCCGCAAATCCGTCAGTGGTTGAACCAGCTTCGCCAGTTGCATCCCCGATTGGCCAACCGGGATGAACGCCTCCGTCAACTCCTGGCCCGCGGTTATGAAGTCGGCGGTCCCCTGGCCAACGAATGGATGCGGCTGATCACGGAAATCCAAGCCATCTTCGATGAATTCAAGCGGCGCGAGCTGCTCATCAAAGATCTCGATCGCGGGTTGGTGGATTTCCCCGCGTTCATTGGCGGCCGCGAAGTGTTTCTCTGCTGGGAAGAAGGCGAGGACACGGTGGAGTTCTGGCACGAACTGAACGACGGCTTTGCCGGTCGCGAACGGCTGTAACGCAGCCGGGGAGCGGGTTGGAAAGAAAGGTTCTGTCGTCAACGGGAGCTGGCGGTCACAAACTTTCGTGAGCCGCCCCGCCCGCGGAGCGAATCAACCCAGCAACGACCGCAACGCTTGTCCAGTATGACTGGATGAACAAGCCGCCACGTCTTGGGGAGTGCCCTGCGCCACCAGCCGTCCCCCGCCCGCGCCCGCTTCCGGGCCAAGATCCATCACCCAGTCGGCGCATTTGATGACCTCCAGGTTGTGTTCAATGACCAATACGGAATGGCCGGCATCTACCAGACGCTGGAACACCTTGAGCAAAATGGACACATCCTCAAAATGCAGTCCGGTGGTCGGCTCTTCGAACAGGAAGAGCGTGGGCGCGATGTCCGCCGTCCGCTGCGGGGCGACTCCCGTTTGCCCGGCCTTCGTCTTGCGCACGCCTTGGGAAGATCGGACTTTGGATGGCCTCGTGGTTTCCGCTTCGGCCAAATGCCGGACCAATTTCAACCGCTGACTTTCGCCGCCCGAGAGGGTGTTGATGGGTTGGCCCAAGCGCAAATAACCCAAGCCCACCTCCGCCAACAACCGCAGACGAACGACCGCGCGCCGGGCCGGCTGGGAGTCCGTGAAGCCGGAAAGAAATTCCACCGCTTCCTCTACCGTGGCTTCCAGGAGATCGGCGATGGACCATTCCCGTGCGGCGGTGGGCGGCTTTCGGCGGCGGGCGGACACCGATGGAACAGAGGTCGCCGACTCTTGTTCCCCGCTCCGGATTTTCACGGCCAGAATGTGTTCGCGATACCGCCGCCCGTCGCAATCGGGGCAACGAATGAACACGTCGCTGAGAAATTGCATCTCGATTTTTTCGAACCCCGCGCCCCGGCATCGTTCGCACTGGCCCTGCGCGGAATTGAAACTGAACGCGCTGGCGCTCAAGCCGCGTTGCCGGGCCGCGTCGGACTGCGCGAAGACCTCGCGGAGATCATCGAACGCGCCGATGTAAACGGCGGGATTCGAGCGCGGCGTTTTGCCGAGGGAAGATTGGTCAACCAACACCACGCGGGCGAGATGTTCCGCGCCTTCGAGAGTAGCGGTCCCCAACTGACCGGCGGACAACGCTTCATCCGCCGGCGCCGCCGGGCCCGGTGCATCCAAACGATCGGATGCCTTGCGAACGGGCGCAAGGACGGCGGGATTCGCGGACTGAAGTTGCGCCGTAAGCAGCGGAAGCAGGATTTCCCGGACCAGCGTGGTTTTGCCCGAACCACTGACGCCCGTCAGACAAACCAGCCGCTCCAAGGGAATGCGCACGGTCACATCGCGAAGATTGTGGCGTGTGGCGTGACGAATGATTAACGCGGGACCATCGCCAGCTCCGCCGTCAGTCGCAACGGCGCGGGTCTGGCGTTTCGCGCCACGAACGTTGCCCAGGTTTGCCGGTTCGGCGACGGAAGGATCCCGGAATGACACCGGACGGAGGGGCGGAATCTCCACCCGTTTCCGGCCGCTTAAATACTGGCCGGTCAACGAAGCCCGGCAGCGTTGAATATCGCGGAACGAACCTTGAAACACCACCTGACCGCCGGTGGCGCCATGGCCGGGGCCGAGATCCACGATCTGGTCCGCCGCGCGCATCACGCCCGGTTCGTGCTCGACCACCACCACCGTATTGCCGGTGTCCCGCAAGCGTTCGAGGATGCGCACCAAACGCGCGGTATCGCGCGGATGCAAGCCCACGCTGGGTTCGTCCAGCACGAAGAGGGTGTTGACCAGCCGTGTGCCCAGGCAGGTCGTCAGGCTGACCCGTTCGGTTTCGCCACCGGAAAGGGTCCGCGTCGGCCGGTCCAACGTGAGATAGGCCACGCCGACCTCCTCCAAGTACGCCAGGCGCGAACGCACTTCGTCCAGCACCAGCGTCAGCGGATCGCCCGGTCTGAACGCGCGTTTCCGGGCCAGGGTTTCGACCACTTGGAGCGCGTCGGTAATCGTCAACGCATAAAAATCCGCCAGGGAAAGCTGCTGGGCGCCGGCTTCGACTGCCGAATCACCCGCAGACGACGAGTCCCGCGAACGCCTGCCCACACCGGCGGGAAGCAAATACAGCAGGGCTTCTGGTTTCAGCCGCGCCCCGCGACAATCCGGGCAGGTCGTGTAGGCGCGGTAGCGCGAAAGCAGAACGCGCATGTGCATTTTGTAGGCCTTGGATTCCAACCAGCGGAAATAACCTTTCATCCCGTACCAACACCGCGGCCACTCGTGTTCCTCGTCCTTGCCATAATCGGGATCACCATTCACCACCCACTCCTGCCATCGGGAGGGCAGTTGGTGGAAGGGCACGTCGGTGGGAATGGCCATCGCCCGGCACATGCGCAACAAATCACGCTGACATTCCCGGCCGGTGCCGGTCTGCCACGGTTTGACCACGCCCTCGGCCAGCGACTTCGTGCGGTCGGGCATCGCGAGGTCATAGTCAATGGAAATGACGCGGCCAAACCCTTTGCAGGTGGCGCACGCGCCGACGGGATGGTTGAAACTAAACAAGGCCGGCAAGGGCTC
Source organism: Verrucomicrobia bacterium ADurb.Bin118 (assembly GCA_002070715.1). GTDB lineage: Bacteria > Verrucomicrobiota > Verrucomicrobiia > Limisphaerales > MWDV01 > MWDV01. The sequence goes on along the minus strand of MWDV01000270.1, from coordinate 2,040 downwards.
GCGGTAGGCCAGATCACACGCGGCGCAATGGAGGTGATTGGAAAACGGCCGGGGATGGCGCACGGCGGCGGGCGGCTGAAACTCCCAAACCACCAGTTTGCCTTGGCCGAAATGATACGCCTGCTCGCAGGCTTCGATGAACCGCGCCCGGGCGGACGGCGTCAGTGTGAGACGATCCTGCACCACTGTCAGCGACGACGGACGCGGCGCCGGCGGCGCCAGGCGCGCCAAGGCATCCTCCAGGCGCACGACTGCGTTGCCCCAAAGCAGGCGTTGAAAACCTTGTTTGGCAATCAAGGCGAACGATTCCGCCAACGACAACTTCTCCGACAGCGGCAGATCAAACGTCACGAGCACTTCCCGTTGCCGCGTCCGGTCGGCCGAATCTTTGGACGTTTGACCGCGCCCAGCCGGATTTGCTCCGTCGTCGCGCACACTTTTCCACACCAACTGGGGCGCGTCTTTCCGCACCGGTTGCCCGCATCCGCGGCAGTGCAGTTGCGCCACGTGCGGCCAGAGGGCTTTCAAGTAATCGCAAATCTCCGTCATCGTGCCGACGGTCGAGCGCGTGGTGCGGACGGTGTTGCGTTGCTCGATGGCGATGGCGGGCGGAATGCCCTCGATGCTGTCCACCGCCGGTTTGTCCATGCGATCGAAGAACTGCCGGGCGTAGGGCGAGAACGTCTCGATGTAACGCCGTTGTCCCTCGGCGTAGAGGGTGTCGAAAGCTAGTGAACTTTTGCCCGAACCGCTCAATCCGGTGATCACAATCAACCGTTGCAACGGCAGATCCAGATCGAACCCTTTGAGGTTGTTCTGGCGCACTCCCCGCAAACGGATGAGCGGATCAACGGCGCGACGCGGCATAACGGCAAAAAGAGAACAGGCGCGCGAACGGATTCAATCCAGCGCCGGGCCGTCACCCGCGCAGCCGGGCGAGAAACCCCGGATCGCTGCCGGCCAAATCGGCCTGCCGCTGCCGGGCCAGCAACGTGCCATACACGCGCACGTCCCGCGCGGTCATCGCCAGCCGTTCCCGGAGGGCATCGCTGACAATCTGGCCGTTGGCCACGTCCGCCGGGTCGCGGAAGGAAACACCATACGGCAGCGCCCAAGCGTAACACTGCCGCGCCACGGTGCGCAATTGGTCCATGACCGTCAACCCTTTCTCATGCGAGGCCACCAGCGGCACAAAGAGTTTGCCGGTGAATTCGCGCCAGAAATGATCGAGAAAGTTTTTCAACACCCCGCTGACGCTCCCGTGATAATCCGGGGTGCCGAGGAGGAACACGTCCGCCCGCACAATGCGGGCTTTGAGTTCCGGAAATCCCGGTTGGGCCGGCGTGGTGCTCGGTGTGTAAAGCGACATGGCCTCCTGGCTAAGGTCCAGCAGATCCACGGTGCATCCGGCGCCGCGCAGGGCCTCGGCGAGATGCACCACCACAGTGCGGGTGCTGGAGGTCGGTTCCCGACTGCCCACCACCGCAAGAATATGAAGTGACGCTGACATTGCCTTCATTGTAGCCAAGCGCAGGCAAAAGTCGAACCGCCACTGTTTTGCTTCCGTTGGAATGTCCTTTTTGCGGGAGGGTCTGAGCTGAGGTACTTTTCCTGACCTGGAAAAGACGATGAGCAACGACCACAAACAAAACGAAGCCAATCAACGCCGACAGTTTAGCCCCGAACAGAAAATCAAGATCTTGAGGCAGCATCTCTTGGAGAAAGCCCCCATCTCCTAGGTTTGCGAAAGGCACCAGATCACACCGACGCAGTTCTACCAGTGGCAAAAGACCTTCTTCGAGAACGGCGCGGCAGCCTTCGCCAAGACGGCTGGACGTGCCCACAGCCAGGCGGAGCAACGCGTTGCCAAGCTCGAAGACAAACTCAAACGCAAGGACGAGGTCATCGCTGAGATCATGGCCGAGCATATCCTTTTAAAGAAGGTTCTCTGACGTTTTCGGTGGGTAAGGAGAGATGGAATTGGCAGAGTGTGGGCGCATGACACCGGAAAAACTCTTTGCCGAACTGTTGGGGCTGGGA
>MWDV01000269.1 GCA_002070715.1 Verrucomicrobia bacterium ADurb.Bin118 | reverse complement strand
GCCTGGCGCAGTTCCGCAGTTGCTTGATGCGCGGACAGGCGGCGGCGATGGTTCGCGAGGCGGCGCGAGGCGGTGCCCGGCCCGTCGCGTTCCACGATGGCGATCAGCGCGTCGTCCGTCAGGTTGGATTGCAGCCGGGTCAACAGCGGCACCGGCGCCCATAACCGATGGTAGGCGTCCGCAAAAACCACCAGCCCAACCCGGATATCGGCCGGGAGCGCGAGGCGTCCTTGCTCAGTGCGGACAATTTCCGTTCCGGCCAGTTGTCCTTCGGGCGGCAGCTCCTCGCGCGACAGTGCCCATTCATCAAGGGTGACATCAAACAGTCGCGTCTGCGGCGGTCGGCGCTCATTCAATAACGGCAGGAGGGCCCGCCCCCGGTCCAGACCCACGAATACAATGGCCCCATTCGTTGCCCGCAAGTTTAACAGCGTGTGAGCCAACGCCGCCGTCGGCAGAGGTGGTGGCAAGTCAGGATCCGCCGCCGTCGGCAACGGCGAAGACGGTTTTTGAAACGCCAGCACAAACGGTCGGTCTTCGTGCCAGAGATCTTCCAACCCGTCATGGAAGAGGAATCCCGCCTCGCGCGCCACCCGCACGACCGTGGTTTCGCCCGTCCAGTGATGTTCTTTTTCCCGCCGCGCCACCGGCACCCAATGAGTCAACGGCCCTTTCTCCCGGTCCACAATGACGAGAAAACCACCCGGCTTCAGATCGAACCACAACCGTTCCAGCATGGCCTGGGGTTGCGCGAAATGATGAAAAACCCGGTTCATGTACACCAGGTCCGCAAAGCCATCCGGCAACCGCGGATCCTGACTCTGCCCCAACACCGGAACGACTTGGGGAAAACCGTGTTGGGTTGTCACTTCCAAAACCTTGGCGAGTTTGGAGGCGTCAATTTCCTGGGCCAGCACCGTCCCGCGCGCGCCCACGATATCGGCAAAGATCAAAGTGTCCGGGCCGTAGCCGCAACCGACATCGGCAATGACCGCGCCCGGGCCAATGCCCAGTCGCTGGCATACGGCTTGTAGCGAGCGGGTGCGATTGGTGGGTCGCTCAGATTCCGCCGCCCGCAGTGCTGTCGAAACCAGCGCCGCAATCAGGATGGTTGTGAAAAATGTTTTGCGTCGCATCATTACCTTGGCAGGAACGATTATCCGGCGCGAATCCTCATCCCGCCTTCGCGCCCACGGCACTCCGGCGATGCCGATTCCGCGCGAGCCGCGTTTGGGTTTTGGATTTTCGCCCTCACAAAGAATTTTCCCCCGGGCTTTTCGGCTGATCATTGGCGTTCGGATCGCGCTGGCGCCGATGGCGGCGGGAAAAATCCCGCGCCCTGGATGGCGTTTTCTCTGGACGCGGCGAGGCGCATCCTCCTTCCCCAAAAGCCGGCATCCGGAGTTGTTTCCGTTTCCAGCCGGGCAAGCCGGTGATGCGATACCAGTGGCGTTGGCCGCTGCGTTCGCCGCCGTCGGGTTTGGGCGCGAATATCAACGGGAACACGATGTCGCTGGTGCAACACGGCAACCAGACGGAGAGAAAGAGGAACAACGCAATCAATACCCCTTCGATCAGGCGCAGTTCCGTCCCCAAGGCCATGGTAACGTGAAACAGCGACGCCCAAGTGCTCAAGAGCACATGCCCGGCGTGCGGGAACTTGGTGTGGGGCCAGGCATAACCGATGGCGATGCCGCCCAGCGCCAGCGGATTCACCAGCCACCACTTCTCAATGAAGCCCAGATGCAGCCCGCGTTGCGGCAGGGCCAGCAGCCATTCGCCCGCGTAAGGGATCAGGCAATCGCTCAACGTGGCAATGCCCACCGATCCCAAATAACCCACCCCCAAAATCCGCCAAATGCCCCGGCCGCCGTGCAACCGGAACATCGCCGTGGTCACCAGCGCGCTCAACAACACGTGCAACGGATGGAGGGTCCAAAACAGGGTGACCGAAACATCGCGCGGCACCCGGGCCCAGAGCAACAGGATCAAGAGGACGATGCCGCTCACCGTCCCGAGGGCGGTGAACGGTGCATGTGATTTCAGTTCCCGGGAAATCATGGGCCCGGGGCGCGCCGTCGGGCGCCGGTTAAAGTGAGTTCGGGTGGTTCAGCCCTTTTTCTCCGGCCGCCGGTCCGGGGACGCCGACAACGATCGTCGGACTGATGGTGGCCCCAGCAACCCGGCATCCGAAATTCCTCCCGCGCCAAGCGGCGGCAGCCGAAAGCGCGCAGCACGGTTTCCACGTCGCCGCAGAGATGCGAGCGCACCCGAATCCCTTGCTTCCGCAACGCGCGTTGCAGAACGCCGGACAGCGCGGCGCAGAGAAGAACATCCACCCCCAATTCCGCGATGCGATCGGCCAGCGGCCCGGGCGGTTGCGGTCCCAGCGTCACCTCGCGCCGGTGAGTCTCCACCCCGCGCCGCCGCGTCACCACGAGCAACCGCGTGGCGGCGTCGAGCACCGGCGAGACACGCCCCTGCCAGATGGGAATAGCGACCGTCACAACTATTGTTCAGGCAAACATCGTGCCAGAATGCCGTCGGTCCTGTGATCTCGTGAAATCCAGTTAATCGTCGGGGATAACCCGTCAGCACGCTTACCAACCGTTGCAAAACGCCACGCTCCCTGCCAGCGATCATGGCAAATGGCCGCGGTTTGCCAGCGGCGGGTTTTTTAACTGCCGCGGGAAGATCGGCTTAAGCCCAAGGCCTTAATTTTACGGAACAGCGTGCTGGGATTCACGCCCAGTTCGCGGGCGGCGGCGGCGCGGTTGCCTTGGTGGCGGCGTAACGCGTCGCGGATGAGCAGTTTTTCCATCGCTGCCAAAGTCAGGCCGGCAGGGAATCCGGTCGGGGCCGGCAAGCCTTCCGTCCGCAGGTGCGGCGGTAGATGCGCGGGTTCGATCAAGCCGCTCCGGCACAACACAAACGCGTGCTCGATGATGTTCTCCAGTTCGCGCACGTTGCCCGGAAAATCGTATTCCATCAGCCGCGCCAAAACGGCGTCCGATACGCCCGCCAGATCGCGGGCTTTGAGCCGGTTGAAGCGTGCCACGAGATGATCAATCAACAACGGCACATCCTCGCGCCGATCCCGCAGGGCGGGCAGTTCCAAGCGCACCACGTTGACGCGGTAGAACAAGTCCTCACGGAACTTGTCGTCGCGCACCAGTTGGTCGAGGGACTTGTTGGTGGCGGCGATGACCCGCACGTCGGCGCGCACCGACGCCACACTGCCCAGCGGTTCATAGACCCGCTCCTGCAACACCCGCAAGAGCCGCGTCTGCATCGCCGGCGAGATGTCGCCGATCTCGTCGAGAAACAACGTGCCCCCCTCGGCGAGCGCGAACCGGCCCGGCTTGTCCTTGCGCGCGTCGGTGAACGCGCCCGCCTTGTAGCCGAACAATTCGCTCTCCAACAGGGTGTCGGGCAGCGCGCCGCAGTTGAGGGCGACAAATTTGCGCGCGCGCCGGCGCGAAAGCTCGTGGATCGCGCGGGCGAACAATTCTTTGCCCGTGCCGCTCGCGCCTTCGAGCAACACCGTGCTGTCGCTCTCCGCCACCGGCGGCAGCAAGTCAAACAGCCGCCGCATGGCCGCGCTGCGGCCGATGATGTTCGAGAACGAATCTTGTTGTTCCGCCGCGCGGCGCAGTTCGCTCACCAGCCGCAAATCGCGAAAGCTCTCCACGCCGCCCACGATCCGGCCGCGGGCGTCGCGGAGGACCGCCGTCGAGATGCTGATGGGGATGCGTTCCCCTTGGGCGTTGACGATGTAAACCACCTTGTTCGCCACCGGCCGCCGCGTGGCCAGGGTTTGTTTCAACGCGCAGGCGCTCTCGCAAATACTGGCGCGAAACACCTCGCAACACGGCCGCCCCAGCGCTTCCGCCCGGCGCACGCCGGTGATCTGCTCGGCGGCGCGGTTGAAGGACGTAATGCGCCAGGCGGTATCCACGGTAAACACGCCGTCGGGCACCGAATCGAGCAATTGGTTGTTGATGCGTTCGTCCATGCGGACGCGGGCAGTATCCGGTGCGCGGCACCGACTGGCAATGCGTTTCCCAAGAAGTCTCCGCCGAACGAAGCCGCCCGGTTGGCGAAACCATCCGGGGCGAATCGTCGTTTTATCCGCGCCCACCCCCGGCGGACGGCGGCTGGCATTGACTTTGCTGGAGGGAAAAACATGACCGATTTGTCATCGTTGCCCAACGCGGCGCCGACCCTGGATCACACACGGCAGGAGGCGCACCCGTTTTGTTTCGTGTGCAGCGCGTCGAATCCGATGGGACTGGCGTTGCGTTACACCGCCGCGCCGGACGGGAGTGTGAGTGCGACTTTTCTGGGCAATCCCGCCTTGGAAGGCTACGCCGGGCTGCTGCATGGCGGCGTGGTGGCCGCCCTGGCCGACGGCGCCATGACCAACTGCCTCTTTGCCCAAGGCATCCAAGCCTTGACGGCCGCCTTGCACGTCCGGTATCGCTCCCCGGTGCTGGCGACCGAGGCCTTGACGGTGCGGGCGTGGCGGGTATCCGAACGCCACGGCATGTACACGTTACGCGCGGAAATCCAGCAGGCCGGGCACGTCAAAGCCCAGGCGCTCGGTAAATTTTTGCGTTCCCATGAATAACACTCTTCACATCACAGTTCTGGTTGAAAACTCCGCCTCCCGTCGGGGACTGAAAGCGGAGCACGGTTGGGCCTGCCTCATTGAAGTGAACGGCCGCCGGGTGCTGTTCGACACCGGCCAGACCGACTTATTGCTGAACAATGCCCGGGCGTTGGGCTGCGCGCTGGATAATCTGGACGCCATCGTGCTGAGCCACGGGCATTACGATCATACCGGTGGCCTGGCTGCGGTGAACGCGTTGGCGCCGGCTGCCCGGCTGTTTTTTCATCCGGCGGCCCTGGCGCCGAAATACACCGCCCGCGCGGACGGAAGCGCGGACGACATCGGCCTGCCCGCCACCGCCCGCGAGACGCTGGCGAACCGGGACGCCGCCGTGGTGATGACGCGGGTGTCCCGGGAAATTGTTCCGGGTCTGTTGGTCACAGGCGAAATTCCCCGCCAGACCGGGTTCGAGGATGTCGGGGGACGTTTCTTTCTCGATGCCGCCTGCCGGCAAGCCGATCCCTTGCTGGACGACCAAGCGGTATTCCTCCCGACTGCCGCCGGGGTGGTGGTTGTCCTGGGATGCGCGCATGCGGGGGTGGTAAACACGTTGCGGCACATCGAACAGTTGACCGGGACCCGGCGTATTCGCGCCGTGCTGGGCGGCATGCATCTGCTCAATGCGAGCCCCGAGCGGCTCGAGGCCACCGTGGAGGCGTTTCGCCAACGGGAGATTCCCTTGCTCGTCCCCGCGCATTGCACGGGAATCCGGGCGGTGGCCCGGTTGTGGGAGACATTCCCCGCCGCTTGCGCGACGGGTGGCGTCGGCAGCCGATTCACCTTTCCGCTCTGAAACCAAGCTGCCCCTGCGCCCTGCGCGCGCCATCTGCCTCCCCCTGGGAGGGACAGGTTCCACCCTGTCCCCAATCCCGCTCCTACTGACGGAGCGCCGTAGGCGCGGCATCTATGTAGCCAATGCAGACCTTAACATTTAGAGCCCCGTCGGGGCGGTATCCTTTCTCCTTTTCCATCGCGAAGGTTGAATAGCACGGCAATTGAGGTGTGGGATCGGATGGTGCCGCTCCGGACGAAGCTAACCCGAAAACTTCACTAAAAAAGTCGCAACGGAGGTCTCGGCCCAATATCTATTGGGTTAAATGAAAGAAAACCACACCGCTGCGACGGGGACAGTTTGTAACCCTGAACTCTTCACTTTTCCAGCCGTAAAAAAGCGCGCCGTCCAAGCCAGTTTCACCGGCGGAGAGGTGACTAGCGATGGCGGCATTGCGCTGCTGCGCCAGGCGGACCGGCGGATTGGCTTGACCAAGGCGCTGGCCCAAGTGCTGCCCGATCCACGCGAGCCCGGCCGGATCAAGCATCCGCTGCTGGCGCTGATCCGCCAGCGGATCTACGGCTTGGCCGCCGGTTACGAAGACCTCAATGATCACGACACGTTGCGGCATGATCTGGCCTGGCAAACC
>MWDV01000268.1 GCA_002070715.1 Verrucomicrobia bacterium ADurb.Bin118 | reverse complement strand
GTTGATCACGGAAGGGCCGCACGCCGATACGCAAGACCTGCAAGTGCCGGCGTTCCGCTGGTTCAATCGCTGGCTTAAAGCGGAGCAACCGCTCATCGAGATGGCCGCCACCAAACTCTTTTCGCCCGCGCAGCTCAAAGTGTTCGACACCCTCCCCGCGGATGCCATCAACACCCGGATTCACGAAACCTTTGGTCCACCGCCCTCCTCCGCAACGGGGCGCTCGCGCGATGCGGTGCTGGCCACGCTGCGCGCCAAGGTGTTTGCCGGCTGGCCGGAGGAAACTCGTCCGGTCCCGTTGGAGCTGTCCGCGCGGTCGGAAACCGCCGGACTGCGGTTGCAGGTAGCCGAATGGGAGAGTCAACCGGGAATCCGGCTGCCGCTGTACGTGCTGCAACATCCCAAAATCCGGCACCCGGAACGCGCCGTGCTCACGGTGTTGGATGAGGCCGAGTGGACCAACCTGCTCGCCGCCGTGCCTGCGCTGGGCGGCGGCGTGCCGAACGCGGCCACGGAGGCGTTGCGGGCGGAAATGTTGGCGGAAAAAACGGTGCGGATTTTTCTTCCGCCCCGGGGGATTGGCCCGACCACCTGGACCGGCAACGCGAAGCGGCAAATTCAAATCCGCCGGCGGTTCATGTTGCTGGGACAGACGTTGGAGGGGATGCGCGTGTGGGATATTCGCCGGGCGGTCCAGGTATGGCAGGCAACGCCAAAATTCAAATCCCTGCCCCTCGAAATCCGCGCCCGCGGGTTCATGGCGGTCAACGCGCTTTATGCCGGACTGTTCGAACCCACGGTGGCGGCGCTGCAGTTGACCGACCTGCCCCAATCGCATCGGGACGGGCCCGACTATCTAAACGTGCTGCAGGTGTGGGATCTTCCCGACGCGTTGGCGCTGGCGGGAGAACGGGTGGTGCGGCGTTGACCGGTCCGCTGGCTCGGGCCGATGCCTGGCGGGGCAGAAACTCTGGCGGAGAATCATGCCAAGCCCGGCGCAGTGGAGGAACCGGGGCGCCGCCGGCCTCCGGCAAACCCCGGATGCGGCTCAATTTTTCATGGAAAATCCACTTGACCCGGGCAAACCCCGCCCCTACGTTCCTCCCGTGATGTTAGTGAATACCCGACAAGTCGTTCTGGCCGTCGTCGTCGTTACGGACGACGCCGTTGGCGCTTGTCGAGGTTAGGCACGATTTCGACAAGAACCCACGGCTGGCGACGGTCGTGGGTTTTTTATTTGGCTCGCGACACCAGCCAAACCCAAAACGCAAACATGAACAAAGCAACTGAAACGAAGAAAAAAACCGCGGCCCGCAAACGCGCCGAGGTGGGCCGCACCATGAGCGGCAGTGAAATCCTCGTGGCCGCCTTGGAGCGCGAGGGCGTGGACACGATTTTCGCCTATCCCGGCGGCGCGAGCATGGAAGTCCATCAAGCCCTGACCCGGTCGAAGAAGATCCGCACGATCCTGCCCCGGCACGAACAGGGCGGCGCCTTCGCGGCGGGCGGGTACGCCCGGGCCACCGGCAAGGCGGGCGTGTGCATGACCACCAGCGGACCGGGCGCCACCAATCTCGTCACCGGCATTGCCGACGCCTACATGGATTCGGTGCCGTTGATCGCCATCACCGGGCAGGTGACCACGAACATGATCGGCAAAAACGCTTTTCAGGAAACCGACATGTTCGGCATCACGCTGCCGATCGTGAAGCATAGTTACCTGGTGACCGATGTGAACGACATCGCCCGCACCGTGCGGGAGGCGTTTCATCTGGCGCAAACGGGGCGCCCCGGGCCGGTGGTGATTGATCTGCCCAAAAACGTGCAGCAAGCCCGCACCCAACCCGTGTTTTCCACGGAAGTCACGCTACGGGGCTACCACGCCGCCCCCCAGGCGAGCGAACTGGAGTTGAATGAGATCATCGGCTTGATCGAAAAAGCCGAGCGCCCGGTGTTATACTGCGGCGGCGGCATCATCGCGGCCGGGGCCGCGGAGGAACTGCGCGAGTTCGTGCGGCGCACGGGCATTCCGGTGACGACGACCCTCATGGGGATTGGCGCGTTTCCCGAGGATGACCCCCTCTCGTTGCGCTGGCTCGGCATGCACGGCGCAGCCTTCGCCAATTGGGCGGTCAACGGCGAGTTCAAGCACCGCAAACATGTCAACGAGCCGATGGTCAAAGTGAAGGACGGGGCGGATCTGTTGCTGGCCTTTGGTGTGCGGTTTGATGACCGCGTGACCGGCCGGACCGATAAATTCTGCGAGCACGGCACCATTGTCCACGTGGATATTGACACGTCGGAGCACAACAAAAACCGCCGCGTGCAACTGCCGGTGCACAGCGACATCCGGTACGCGTTGAGCCGGCTCAACGCCATGCTGCGCAAACGCCCCCTCCAGAAGAAATTCGACGCCTGGCACCGGACCATCGAGGAATGGAAAGCCAAGGCGCCGTTTGGCTACGAGGTCACCGAGGAAGTGATGGAATCCCAGCACATGCGGACCCACCTGCAAGGCCGGGAAAACGAGGTCATCCTGCAACAGATGGTGGTGGAACTGCTCCACGAACTGACCCGGGGCGAGGCCATCATCACCACCGGCGTGGGCCAGCACCAGATGTGGGCCGGCCAGCATTACAAATACAAGCATCCCCGGCAATTTATCACCAGCGGCGGCCTGGGCGCCATGGGGTTCGGTTATCCGGCCGCCCTGGGAGTCAAGGTGGCCTGCCCGGACAAACAGGTGGTGGACATTGACGGCGATGGTTCGTTCCTGATGAACGTGCAGGAACTGGCCACGGCGCACATCGAGAAAATCGCCGCCAAGGTCATCATCCTGAACAACCAATACCTCGGCATGGTGATGCAATGGGAAGACCGCTTTTACGGCGGCATCCGCGGCCACACCTATCTGGGCGACCCCCAAAACGAGAAACAAATCTATCCCGACTACGTGGCCATGTGCGCGAGTTTCGGGGTCAAATGCGAGCGGGTGATGTTCCGCAAAGACCTGCGGGCCGCCATGCAACGCATGCTCGACGCGGACGAACCTTACGTGCTCGACGTGATCGTGCCCTATACCGAACACGTGCTGCCGTTCATCCCCGGCGGCCAGACGGTGGCGGATATGATTTGGCAATAACGCCGCGCGCCCGCGTCGGCGCGGCAACATCAGTCAACCCTCACCAGCCGCCTGGCGGGTGAGGGTTTTTTAGGGCAAATCAACTCAAACGGTGGCCGATTTACCTTTGCCCGAAGAGTGCGGCGTTTCGCCGCTTCAATGCCCGCAGGCACAATTACGCGGAAGCGGGCTAAAGCCCGCGCTCCAGCCACGGCCACAGTTCTGGAGCGTTTCCCTCAAACATGTGGCGATGTCTTCACCGGCAGCCCCTCACCCCGTCCCCCTCCCTGTGGGAGAGGGCCAGGGTGAGGGAGAACTGCACGCGCAACTGCATAGACACGGCTAAGCCGGAACGATGCAGTTGATCCAGGTGGAACGACCAACCTGGCCGTTCTGGGCGGCAACCTGCCGCCCAGTCGAGCGCACGGAGATCGCACACCATTTGGTTCGCACTCTTTGCGTTCGACTGTCGGGCTGGTAGCCCGACAGAACGGGCCAGTGGCCCGTTCCACCCAAACTCCAATCGAATCGTTCCGGCTAAGGCAAGACTGTCGTCACCACCGTGGCCGAATCATTGCCGGCCACCGGGTCCGGAGCCGGGTTGGCGACAATC
>MWDV01000267.1 GCA_002070715.1 Verrucomicrobia bacterium ADurb.Bin118 | reverse complement strand
CCACCACATTACTCCGGGCGCCCTGGTGCGCACCGAACGCGGATCGCTCCAAGAAACATTTTTCCCCGGCCGCCGCCCGGTCCCGGTACCATGAAAATCGCGCTGGCGCAAATTAATCCCACCGTTGGCGATCTGACCGGCAATGCGGCGCGCATTCTTGAGGCCTATCGTCGTGGCGCAGCGTCCGGCGCGCATGTCGTGGTATGCCCTGAACTCTGCCTCACTGGTTATCCCCCTCTGGATTTGTGCCGACAGAAAAGTTTCGTTCAACAAAGTCTCGCCACCTTGGAACATCTGGCCGCCGCCACAAATCAGACGGCTTTGCTTGTCGGTTGTGTTGGGAAAAACAAGACCCACCTGAGCCGCGCTCTGACCAATTCTGCGGCATTGTTGCATGCCGGCAAAATCCTGGCCACGCGCGCCAAAACGCGGTTGTCCATCTGTGATGATTTCGACGAAAACTATTATTTTGAGCCCGCTACAGAAAATCTACCGATGACCATTGGAGGGCGTTCGGTTGGGCTGACCCTTGGCGCGGATATCAGCGGCGACGACGATTGCCGGACAGCCCGGCTTGGTCCCCCGAGTCCGCTCGCAGCGCTAACGACGGCCGGCGCCGAAATCATTTTTAATCTGGCCGCGTCGCCCTGGCATGTGGGTCGCACCCGCACCCGCTACGAGAGCTTGCGCGGCCTCGCGCAACAGTGGCGGCGGCCTGTGGTCTTTTGCAATCAGGTCGGCGGAAACGATGAGTTGATCTTCGACGGCGGCAGTCTCGTTTGCAATGCCGCCGGGCAACTTGTAGTCCAAGCCCGGCTGTTCGAGGAGGATTTGGTGGTTGTGGATGTTGACCACGCGCCGCCTGTTGCGTTTCACGAAACGGCGGACGAAGAATCACTCTACCGGGCGTTGGTGTTGGGGTTGCGCGATTATTTTCACAAGTGCGGATTCCAAACGGCGGTGCTGGGGCTGAGTGGCGGGATTGATTCGGCACTCGTGGCGTGCCTGGCCGTCGAGGCGTTGGGGCCGGAAAACGTCCACGGCCTGGCGTTGCCGTCGCCATTTTCTTCGCCGGGCAGCCTTGACGATGCCCACGCGCTGGTCTGGAACCTCGGCATCCGCTGCGATGTGCTTCCCATCCAGTCGGTGTTTGCGGCGTGCCGAGAGCAGTTGCAACCGATTTTTGGTGATCGTTCCGAGGACCTTACCGAGGAAAACCTGCAGGCGCGCATCCGCGGCACGCTCTTGATGGCCCTCGCGAATAAGTCGAATTCGCTCCTTTTGACGACCAGCAATAAAAGCGAACTGGCCGTCGGCTACTGCACCCTGTACGGCGATATGAACGGCGGATTGGCCGCCATCAAGGATGTGCCTAAAACGATGGTGTATCGCGTCGCTCACTGGATCAATCGCACGCGCGAAATCATACCCGCAGCCAGTATCACCAAAGCGCCCTCTGCCGAACTGCGTCCGCATCAGACCGACCAGGATTCACTGCCCCCCTACGATGTGTTGGACGCCATTCTCGATGCCCGCTTGTTGCAGGGCAAGACGGCGTCGGAAATCATCGCCGACGGCTTCGACGAAGCCACGGTGCGCCAGGTCATCCGCCTGATTAATGTAAGCGAATACAAACGGCGTCAAGCCGCGCCGGGATTGAAGGTGACCACTCCGGCGCTGGGGCCGGTCCGGCGCATGCCGTTGGCGCAACGGTTCCGCGAATGAAGAGACAACCGGTTTAACCGCGATTCCTTATGCCAAACAACATTGCCATTGCCATCGGCGCCCATCCGGACGACATCGAGTTCTACATGGCCGGAACTCTGCTTCAGTTGAAAGCGGCGGGTTGGGAAATCCATTACTTCAACATTGCCAACGGCAGTTGCGGCAGCCAGGTGTACAACGCCCGGCAAGCCCGTACCATCCGCCGCGCCGAAGCCCGGCGCGCCGCCAAGGTCCTTGGCGCACACTGGCACGCGAGCCTGTGCGATGACTTGGAGATTTTTTACGAGTTGAAACTGCTCCGCCGCGTGGCAGCCGTCATCCGCGAAGTGAGGCCCAACATCATCCTGACGCATCCGCCGGTGGATTACATGGAAGACCACACAAACACTTGTCGGTTGGTGGTCACCGCCGCGTTTGCGCACGCCATGCCGAATTTTCGTTCCGTGCCGCCGCGGCCCACCGCGGACTACGATACGACGATTTACCATTGCGTCCCGCATTCCATGCGTGATCCCTTGCGGCGGTGGGTGCCGTCCGAAATCTTTGTGAACACCACGGCCGTGCTGGACCAGCAATGCGCCGCGTTGGCCGAGCATAAAAGCCAACAGGCGTGGCTGGACGCGACCCAGGGTCTGGCGTCCATGGCCGACAAAGTGCGGGAGGTCGCCCGGGCGGTGGGCAAGCAGTCCAAAAAATTCCGGTTCGCCGAAGGCTGGCAGCGACACTTGCACTATGGCTTCAGCGCGGAGGAAGTGGACCCACTGCGGGAAGCGTTGGCGAAGGATTATCTATTGAACCCGAGTTATCCGCAGGCCTGACCCGTCACCGGCCTTTTCCTTCACGCGCCAAAAAGACGGGCTCGCCAGCAGCCGAATCAAGAGCTTGGGCGGAGCGACTTTGTGGAGGATGGGCGGAAGCGCTGCCTTTCATGGAATTAAGGCCCGCCGCCGCCAGATACCCCAACCACACGGCAACCAAGCAGAGCGCGACAGAGGCCAGCACGTTAACGCCCGCTTGAAGCCGGTGCCCTTGCCGCGCCAGTTCCAAGGTTTGCCAGCTAAACGAAGAGAAGGTGGTGTAGCCGCCCAACACTCCGTAAAACAAAAACAAGCGGAAATGATCCGGCGCCAGCCCGCGGCCGACCGAACTCAGCAAGGTGGCCAGAAAGCCGATGGCAAACGAACCGGAGATATTCACAAGCAACGTGCCCAACGGGAACGTGGTGCAGTGCCGCGCCACAATGCCCGAAAGCCAGAAGCGGGACACGCTGCCCAGCGCGCCACCCGCGGCAATCCATAAATAAGCCAACATAGACAAAAACCGGCTCAGATTGGGGCGGGACGGCGCGATTGTCACCGCAAAAACCCGGGCATCCCGCTCCGGCTTGAAATGGCCGGACATGGGCTGGATTTCCCCAATGAGGTCTCTGTGGCGATTAACGGGAAAGGCGTTTGAAAACGGTCTTGGGCCCGGTTATTTTTCGCTGCCGTGCTTTATGATCGTGATTACATGCGTCCGGCGCCGGTTGCCCGGGAAGCTATTTTCCGCGGACGGTTGTCGTGGACTCTCGGGTTGGTCCTTGTGAACGCCGCGGCCTTTGTGCTTCAAGAGCTGGCCTACCGCGTCCTCCCCCGCTTTCCCACCAACGAGATTTTCGCGTTGAGTGTGCAGGGGTTGAAAAGTGGGTTTTTGTGGCAACTCCTGACCTTCCAATTCATGCACGGTGGACTGTGGCACCTGTTATTGAATTGCTGGGTCATTTACATGTTTGGCCGCGATATGGAGACGACCCTGGGCGGGCGTAATTTGCTCCTGCTCTATTTCGGCAGCGGCGTGATTGGCGGAGTGTTTCAAATGTTGGCGGCGGGGTTGTTCCCGACGCAATTCGGCGGGGCGGTGGTCGGCGCTTCGGCGGGCGCTTTTGGCCTGGTGGCGGCGTTTGCCATGCTATATCCGCAACGCCCATTGACTTTGCTGCTGTTTTTTGTGCTGCCGATTACCCTGCGCGCCCGGTATCTCCTGCTCATCAGCGGACTGCTGGCCTTGTTTGGTATTTTGTTTCCGGGAGATGCCGTCGCGCATGCGGCGCATTTGGGCGGCATGTTTGCCGGCATGGCCTTCATTCGCCGGATGTCCCGGCGGGCAGCCGCACCCAACTTGGCCCCGCCGGTCCCGCGTCGGCGGCCCTTGCTGGTGGCCACACGTCGGCGCCAAGGGAATGAAGAACCGACGCGCCCGATTACCGCGAACGATCTGTCCGCCGATGAGTTTATCCGCCGGAAAGTGGACCCGATTCTTGATAAAATCTCCACGCACGGCCTGCACAGCCTGACGGAAGGCGAACGCCAAATCCTCGAGATCGCCCGCAAAAAAATGGGACCGCACTAACGCGCGGGCGGCCTGACTTGCAGGCAGGACTCGACGCCTCCGCCAGAGTTTTTTAATCTGCGCCCGCATGATTACGCGCTATTCCCGTCCCGAAATGCAGGCCATTTGGACCGACGAAAACAAGCTCAAGCTCTGGTTGCAAATCGAACTCCTCGCCAGCGAGGCGCTGGTGAAAGAAGGCGTCGTGCCCACTAGGGATTTTAAGAAGATCAAAGCCGGCTGCGCAAAATGGTTCGCCAATCTGCCTGGACTGGTCGCCCGCCAACGCGAGTTGGAAAAAGTTTTGAACCATGACGTGATCGCGTTCACCACCGCGGTCGCGGAAGCCATCAACGACAAGGCGAGCCGCTGGTTTCATTTCGGGCTCACCAGCAGCGACGTGGGCGACACCTGCTACGCCGTGCAAATGCAGCAAAGTGCCGATCTCCTCATTGCCGATGTGAAAAAACTGCTGCCCGTCATTGCGCGCCGCGCGTGGGAATACAAGTTCACGCCGTGCATCGGGCGCAGTCACGGCATTCACGCGGAGCCGACGACTTTTGGTTTGAAACTCGCGCTCATGCACGACGAGTTCAAGCGCGCGCTGCGGCGTCTGGAAACCGCGCGCGAAGTGGTCAGCGTGGGCAAAATTTCCGGCGCCGTCGGCACAAGCGCACATTTGTCACCGCGCGTCGAAGCTTACGTCTGCAAAAAACTTGGCCTGCGCCCCGCGCCCATCGCCACGCAAGTTGTGCAGCGCGACATTCACGCGGAATTCCAGAGCGCCATGGCACTCGTCGGAGCGAGCATTGAACGTTGGACCGTCGAGTTCCGCCACTTACAACGCACCGAAGTACTCGAAGCCGAAGAACCATTCAGCAAAGGCCAAAAAGGTTCGAGCGCCATGCCGCACAAGCGCAATCCCATCACGTGGGAACGGCTGACCGGTCTCGCACGGGTGCTGCGCGGCAACGCCCTCGCCGCGCTGGAGAACGTCGCCCTCTGGCACGAGCGCGACATCAGCCACAGCAGCGTCGAGCGCATCATCTTTCCCGACAGTTGCACGCTGCTTGATTACATGTTCGGCCTGCTCACGCGGCTGATGGACGGACTTGCGGTTTATCCGGAGAACATGAAGAAAAACCTCGGCCTCTCGCTCGGCATGTGGAACAGCCAGACCGTACTGCTAGCACTCATTCGCAAGGGTCTAACGCGTGAAGCTGCCTACAAGCTCGTGCAGGATGCCTCCATGAAAACTTGGGAAGTTAAACACGCCGGCCGCGACGATGCAGACTTCGTGGAAGTGCTGAAAGCCACGCCGGAGGTGGCCAAGCATTTCAAGCGGGGCGAACTGGAGAAGCTTTGCTCCCTGGCTTTCCATTTCAAGGAAGTGAACCGCCGGTTTAAAAAATTGGGGCTATAGTCATTCCGGACAATAGGACTAAGAAGACCAAGGTGACGAAGAAACTCGAGACGGGCCCTTCTTCGTCTTCTTCGCCCCATCCAAGTTTCATTCCACCGCACGGCGGCGACCAGAAGCTGCTGGTCTGCCGCCCGCAGGGGTGCTCTCACCCGCGAGCTACAATCAGAAGACCAGCCTGGCGCTGTTTTGTCCCATCACGAATCAGGCTAAGGGATATCCTTTCGAGACCGCACTTCCCCAACCGCCTTTACGCCTGTCCGATTCGCCATCTTCTCTCCTCGCCAAGATTCCCACACTTCGCCGCAATTCAGTCTGGCCTGAACTCGCTTCGGTCATTTATTTTTTCTCGCATGAAGATGGTATATGCATCGGCTGCGAAGGAGAACGCGATTCTTGGGCGGTCTGTTCGGTTGGGATTGGGGATTCTCTGTTTGCTCGTGGGTGGCCCCATCCCGCATGGCGGGGCTGCCGAGCCCGCCGGGGCTGGGGCCTTCCGTTTTGCGGAAGTGAGCAATCAATCGTTGGGACTGTGGGAGGGCGGTAAACCGGTTTTCGTTTACAATCACGGTGTCATCACGCGCGCGGGCGTGCCGGCCGACCGGGCGCGCAGCAGTTATGTGCATCCACTCTACGGCCTGGACGGCGAGGTGTTGAGTGATGATTTTCCGAAAGATCATTACCATCATCGCGGCCTGTTTTGGGCCTGGCCGCACGTGAGCATCGGCGAGCAACATTATGATTTATGGATGCTGCAGGGCATCCGCCATCAGTTCGAGCGCTGGCTGCAAAAATCCACCTCGCCTCAAGGCGCTGTCTTGGGCGTGGAAAACGGCTGGTACGTGGGGACGGAAAAGGTGGTGACGGAAAAAGTCTGGTTGCGCGTGCCGCCCGCCGGACCGGATGAGCGCGCGATTGATTTGGATTTCGAATGGACGCCCATCCGCGCTCCGCTCACCCTGGCGGGGGCCGCCGGCAAAAGTTACGGGGGATTGACGTTGCGGTTTGCTCCTGGCACCAATACGGCCATCACTATCCCGGCGGGACTGACCACGGCGGATCTGCCCATGACCAACCTGCCGTGGGCGGACCTGACGCGCCGGTGGCAGGCCGAACCGGTGACCAGCGGCGCCGCGATTTTTGTGCATCCGAGTCATCCGGATTTCCCGCCGCAATGGTTGACCCGTCATTACGGGGTGCTCTGCCTCGGCTGGCCCGGGGTGAAACCCGCCACCTTTGCGCCCCGCGAATCCATCCACTGCCGGTATCGCGTGTGGATCCATCGCGGCCCGGCCACCGCCGGCCGGCTGGCGCGGGCGTATGCGGAATTTCGCTGACCGGGGGGGGCGCGCCGGCGCGCGGGAATAATCTGGTAATTCCTGTTGACGCCGGGAATGGCTTTGCTACAAATGCGGGTGTCTGATCAAAAGCGATCAGTGTTGGTGTCATAAAGACAGATTGTCAGTCAGAAGATAGAACGAACGACATTCAGCGAAGCTGCCGGTTGCAGTCCTCCCACTTCCGTTTCTTGAGCAGACGTTTACGTTATGAATCCAACTCGATTGTTTGTTGGCAACCTGTCCTATCAAACGCTGGAGAACGACCTGCAGGATCATTTTTCCCAGGCCGGTGTCGTCACTTCGGTGAACCTGATGTTTGACAAGGTTACCGGCAAATCCCGCGGCTTTGCGTTTGTGGAATTTGCCACGCCCGAGGAAGCCGCGCGCGCGGTCGAACAATTCCACAACAAGGAATTTCAAGGCCGCCCGCTCACCGTGAACATCGCCCGGCCGCGCGAAGAACGCCCGCCGCGATTGAGCGGGCCGCGGAGCGAACGGGCCGCCCGGTAAGCCAACTTTCCCACCACGGGCCGGGGCGCGTTTGCTTCGGCCCGTTTTGTCAGGACAAAAAGCGGGAGACCCGTGCGTCGCCGCCGCCTGAGATGAGGGACGAAAACGGGCATAAGCCGGATTGACACCGGCGGGGAAAAGGCTAATCCTATGCCCGTTCCCGGAACAACATCATGAGCAATTATCAAACACCACCCACCACCAGCCCGGAAGGGGCCAACAAAAAGATCGCCGCCGGTATCTGTGGCATCCTGTTGGGCGCCCTCGGCATTCACAAATTCATCCTCGGTTACACCAAACAAGGCCTCATCATGTTGCTGGTTACCTTGCTGACGTTCGGCTTGGCCGGTTTCGTCATGGGGATCATTGGCCTTATCGAGGGCATCCTCTATCTGACCAAGAGTGACGAGGAATTCGTCCGCGTTTACGTGCAAAACAAGCGGGGCTGGTTTTAACGCTGGGCGCTAAATCGAGCCGCGCTCGTTACCGGAGGGAAGCCTCCCGCCGTCTCCATCCGATGAAAAGAGGAGGCTGGCCGCCCGACTGCCTACTTTGGACGGAATTCGGGGCTGTACCGAGTTGCAGCATTTCTGGTCACACTTGAATCGCGCTTGGGTCAGTAAGGAACAAAGATAGGTGCAGGCCGGAGCCGCGGGCGCGAATTGCAGCATTGGGGCGGTAAAATTTTTCTCACCGCCCTCGTTTTTTCGCATCGCTACTCACCCAGGTTGCGACGTAGGAGGGCGTCTAAACGGGCGGGCGCAACCACCGTGAGCACCGTGCCTTTCACGGTCAGCAATCCCTGTTCCCGGAAGCGCGCCAGCGTCCGCGACAACGTCTCGCTCACGGTCCCGAGTTCGGCGGCCAGCAGCCGCTTGGTCATGCGCAATTGAATGGTCACCGGTTTCAGGCTGGCCGGGTCGGGACAGCGTTTCATCAACCAGTTGGCCAGCCGGGTTTCCACGTCCTTGAGCGTCAAATCCTCCAACAACCCCACCAGCACCCGCAGGTGGAGGCTCATGGCGGCCATGATCCGCAGGCCCAGTTCGGGTTGCCGCCGGAGCAGCACGAGGAATCCGTCTTTTTGCACCAGCAGGACTTGGGACGCCTCCAACGCCCGCGCGTCGGCCGGATAGCCGGTGGGCGTGGCCAGCGCGACTTCCGCAAAACTCTGCCCGGCCCGGAAAATGTGGATGACCTGTTCCTTGCCCGCGGCGGTGACCCGGTGGACGTTGATCGCGCCTTTTTGTACAAGATAAAAGCCCCGGGCCGGCTCGCCTTCGCGGAAAAGATATTCCCCCTTTTCCAGCCGCCGCACCAGCGTGATTCCGGCCACGGCGGTCAAATCGGCCGGCGGCAACCCGGCAAACAGCCGACAGGTGCGCAGCGTGTTAATCACCGCGGCTTGTTTTAATTCAGCGAGGTTGTTGGCCATGACCGCGGGCTTTGTACCCAACCGCCGCCCCCCTCGCCAGCCGAAAACAGCCCCGCCCGCCCCGCCTGCAAAATATGGCTGTTCTTTGGCAAAGCCCGTGTAGGCGGTTTTCCGGCGCGCTCCTACGGTGCGGGGGTAGTTTGTGCAAGAGTTGACTGACAAGCCCGCCGCCATGACGGAGCACCCGGAGAAGAAAAAACGCACCGGGCCCTTGTTGGCCGCCAGCGGGGAGACGGCGTTTGGGTCGCCCCGCGACTTTCTGAACAACCGGTTCGTGTACACCGTGATTTCCCCCCGGGTCCGGGGCCTGTCGGTGGGGGTCAACATGAATCCCGACAAACTCTGCAACTTCGATTGTGTCTATTGCGAAGTGCATCGCGAACTGCCCTCGCGCGAAAAAAGTCTGGACGTGGACGTCATGGCTGCGGAGCTGCATAAAACCCTGGCGTGCGTGCAGGCCGGCCGGTTGCGCGAGCGGCCGCTCTACCGCGCGTTGCCCCCGGAATTGTTGAAATTGCGGCATGTGGCCCTCAGCGGGGACGGGGAACCCACCCTTTGCCCGAACTTTGATGAAGCGGTGGAAGCCGTGGTGCATGTGCGGGCGCTGGGAAAATTTTTCAAATTGGTGCTGATCACTAATGCCACCGCATTGGACCGACCGCAGGTGCAGGAAGGGTTGCGTCATTTCACCCGGAGCGATGAGATCTGGGCCAAATTGGACGGCGGTTCGCAAGCCTACCTGGACAAGGTCAGCAAGGTGCCGGTGCCGTTGGAAAAGATCATGGCCAATATCCTCGCGCTGGGCCGGCAGCGTCCCGTGATCATTCAAAGCCTTTTCCCCGCCGTTCAAGGCGAGGAACCGCCCGCCGGGGAAATTGAAGCCTTCGCGCAGCGCCTGCTCGAACTCAAAAAGGGCGGCGCGCAGATTTCTTTGGTGCAGATTTACTCCGCCACCCGCCCGGCGCCGCGTTCTGAATACGGTCACCTTCCCTTGCGCTGTCTCTCGCGCATCGCTCAGACTGTGCGGCAGATCACCGAGTTGAAAGCGGAAGTGTTTTAATCCACGGGTGGCGTCAAAACTCGCCCGCCCGCCGGATCAGATCAAAATATCCGAGCCAGAACGCCATCACCTTCCACGCAATCAAACCCGCCACAATCAGGTAAAATAAACGGGGCGTCCATTGAGCGAGCGCGGTAAACTTTTGCGTGGCTTCGTCCTGATAATAGCGTTGCAGCCGGCGCAAGGTTTCGTCCAACCGGCCGCTGGCTTCGCCGGTGGCGTATTGGCTGGCAAACATTTCCGGGAAGACCCGTTGGGCGCGCACCAGCTCGGCCGGGGTGCGTCCGGTTTCCAGCGGTTGCCGCCAGCCCGCCACCACCCGCGCCAATGCCGGCGAACTGCTGGCCTGCGCCGCCAGAGGCCAGGCCTCAACGATGCTCACCCCGGCGTTGATCAACGCTTCCAGAGCCATCGCCAACCGGCTCAACGCCAAAGCCCGTCGCCCGGCCCCCAGCAACGGCACGCCGTGCAACAGTTTTTCCCATAACGAACGCCAGCCTTCTCCGTGGCGGCTCTGCGCCGCGAACAGACCCAAGCCCACCACCGCATAGAGTGGCAGCAACACCCCCAAAGTTTTTCGCAGATACGCCACGCCGTCGCCCGTGGCGAAGAATTGAGAGAACGGCAACAGGAACACTGCGAAGTGCAAAAGAAAGATTGGATACGCCAGTCCGCCGAGCCACTGCCGCGCCATCCGGGCCCGTTCCTCGTGATAATCCCCCAACGACCGCAGGCAATCCTCCAAGCGACCACTCCGCTCGGCGGCTTCGAGCAGGGCGGCTTCAAACGGCAGAACCCAGCGGCCCGCGCGGACGGCTTCCGCAAAGGTGGCGCCCCGATGGAGCGCTTCCACCATCTGCCGCAACGGCTGCTGGAACTCGGCCCCAGGCGGATGCCGTTGGAGTTGTTCCACTGCGGGAATCAAGCCCACGCCCGCCCCCGTCAACGCGGCGAGTTGATGGTAAAGCCCGGCCCGGCGGGTCAGTTGTCCGGGAGTTATCAGGAAGGGCATGCGCCCTCCGGAGCGGGTCAGGCGGCGACGCGGTCGAGACTGGCCTTGAGCTCGCGTTTGCTTTTCGCCCCCACCATCTGCTGCACGACTTCGCCCCCTTGGAACAGGAGCAAGGTGGGAATGGCCCGGACGCCATACTGGGCGGCCAGCGATTGGTCGTCGTCAATGTTGACCTTGCCAATGCGTACACGGCCGGCGAATTCATCGGCCAGTTCGTCCAACACCGGCGCGATCATTTTGCAGGGGCCGCACCATTCAGCCCAGAAATCCACCAGCACCGGCGCCGGGGATTGCAGCACTTCCTGGGTAAAGTTCTGTCCAGTCAGCGTCAAAACATGGGGCGAAGCCATAACTCGTCCAACAGGGATGAGGCGCCGCCGGCCTTCGGCGGCACCGGGTTATTCCAACGGCAGTAAAAACGCGAGATACGCCACGACCCCGACCGCAATCAGCGCCGCCACCATGGCCCCGATGGCCAATCCCTTGTCCAAACCGCTCACCACGGCCACCGCAGGCGCGGCGGCGGGGCGGACAGGCGCAGCAGCCGGTGCCGGACGCGCGGCCACCGGAGCGGCGGCGGCGGCACGGGGCGCCGCAACGGGCGCCGGTGCCGCCGCAGTGGGCACGGCGGGTGCAGCCGGTGCGGCGGCCGGCGGTGCCATGGGGGTGCCCGTACCAGCCGGACCTCCGGGCGGAAGGGTCGGCAATTTGATCGTCGGGGCCGCAGTCGGTTTCGGCGGCAGGGTGATCCGGACCGTTTCCTTCTTCGGCTGGACCTTGCCGGTTTCTTTCTTTGGCGGCACAGCGCCACCCGGGAGATTCGGAATGTTTTCTGCCATAAAATCTACGTGAGTCGCAGCCTAAAATCCGCGGCGGGCCCTGTCAAACCCATATTCCCGATATTTGAGAAAGACTGGGGACATCGTGACCCCTTGGTGAAGATTGGCGTGCTGAGCATGCGCTGGAAGGAAAAGCTGCGCTCAAGCCCTACCACAAGGTTTACGCGTGTCCCCATACCGCTGAAGCCGGCCCTGTGTCAACGGGGGAAGTGAAACGTAGGCTGGGCTACGTGACGGATCACCCGGTGCTCTGGGTCGCTCCGGGTGTACAACGCAAAACTGAAAGGAGATTGTGAGTAACTGCCGTCCCGCCAACGCCGCCAACGGTGTTGCAGTATGAAGAACGGCGCCAACGCGCGTCGCCAAGCTGGCGCGGTTGACCGCAGCCGCCGCCATTCAGCCTGCGCTACTGCTTGCCGGCCCAGATTTTTCCCGGTGTGGGTAAAGACGGAGGTAAATTGCCCGAGGGCGGCCATGCGAACACCCGCGCGCAACAGCCGCACCATCCACTCCCCGTCGCCGCCAGCCCGATAGCTGGCGTCAAAATCAAATTTCCCGTCTGCCAGCAAGCGGCGACGAAAAAAGACACCGCAACTGTAGGTCGATAAATGGCACGTCCAAGTGTGCCCCAGCAGGGGGGGTTGTACTTTGCGGTGGCTCAGGTATTGCCCCGTCGCATCCACCATGATTACATGTCCCAGAACAACATCCACATCCGGGTGCACTGCAAAAAACTGACCAACGGATTTCAACGCGTCGGGCAGGTATTGTTCGTCGCAGTTGAGGCAGCCGCAGATTTCCCCGGTGGCACGGCGGAGCCCCCGATTCAGCGCGTCATACATCCCGAAGTCGGGCTCCACAAAGGCTCGGACGCGTGGATCTTGTGGCAACCAGTCCAGCGTGCCATCTCGCGAGCCGGCGTCTTGAACGATGTGCTCCAACTCCACCTCTTGATCTGCAACGGAAGCTACGCAGAGTTTCAACCACGACGAATGCTCGTAGCTGGCCGTAATGATGGAAATCAAAGGCAGGGACATGGCGGCGTGGCGATGCTTTTAGCGACTGGAGAAGATTTGGAGCTGGAAGCGTTCACAATCGGGATCCATGGCCGAAACGCGGCATTCCTTTGGACAGGATTCCTGGTCACTTCTGAAGTTAAGAACGGCGTGGCGTGGCTCGTCTGGGTTCCGTTCAAGCCACCCGTGTTTCTCCAAGCGAGTCCACATAAATTCACCGGCAGCGGTCTTGGTTGAAACCAAGAATTAACTCTGAGCGGGTGACGGAGGCGACAAGGGGGCCGGCAGCGAACGGGTGCGAGGTGCGACTGGCGGCGCCGCTTCTGCGCGGACTGGAACCGAGGAGGCTTGACCATTCAACGCGACGCTCAACCCCACAAGACCGGTGAAATGGACCAATTCATAATAGAATCCGCCGAAGACGACGAGAAAATGGAAAATCCGGGCCACAAACAGGGCCAGCAACAGCGTATTGACTGTGCGCAGTTCCGGGGCTCCATAACGGTATTGCTGCACCAGCCAACGCCAACCCGCCACCCAAAACCAAATCAGAGCTATGACCCCGGGCAATCCAAAGGGAATGATGACCGAGAGCGGCCCATTGTGATAATCTCCCACCATTTCGGCGGACAACCCGGTTGAATCTTGGCGAAATCGGAATTGCCGCAGAAAATCAAACTCACGAAGATCCAAGGCACACCCTTTGCCCAGGATCAAGTACCGTGGCACATCCGGGAGAACGCGTTTCCACATTTGAACCCGCCAGTCTGTAGATGCCTGGGCATCATGTGCCACCTGTGGGCTAACCTTGACCGGTAGAACGCTCAAAGCGCGTTGAATTTGATAAGGCAATCGGTCAGCCAAGGGAAATATCAGGGCGCCGGCCAACGCCACCCCAACCACCACCAACGGCAAATTTTTACCGCGCAACAATCCCTCCAGGTAAAACAGGATTCCCGTCACCGCCAGGATGAGGAGCAAATAGGATCGGTACCCGCCAAAAAGGCAAACCGTGAGGAAGCCAAACAAGAAGAAGATCCGCAACGGGCGGTTCAGATTTAACAAATCACGAATGGGGTAGCGTGCGAGCAGGTAAAAAACGCCAATCATTCCTGCCATGGACATTCCATACATTCGCAATCCGACTTCCCCCGCCTTCAACTCCACGGTGCCGGGGAGAAATTCAACGGGGAAAACCATATAAACAAAATAGAGGTAGCTTGACGCAAATGCGGATGTGCTGCCGATGGCCTGCGTTAGACCGCCCAGGAAAAATAACCCGACATAAAGATAAGCTTTTTCGGGAGGGATCCGGCGGGCGCTCAAGGCAAAATACCCCATAATAGCGGCCAACAGAAAGACATAACGTCGGGCACCGCCGATTTCGGAACCAAACACGCGAAACCCGATGCCTCCCCGGAGGACCGCTGTGATGATCACCACGGCCGCCAGCAAAACCAGCGGGCGGGCAATGCTGGACACGTATTGCGGCCTCATTTTTCGGTCCAAGGCAAATTGTAAAACGGTGAACAAAAGGCTCACCGCAGCCAGACACAGCCAGATGGGGGGACGACCCGGCAGGAAGAAAATGACCGCTGAAGCGTTCCAAAAAAAGACCAACCAAGGATGATGCCAGCGGAGCAGGAGCGGAGTTACCAACAACGCCAATACCAATCCGATGGTCAAAAAAGACATCGGATCCAGCGGCGTAGCCAGCATGTAACCCAGCACGATGGCCAGCGGGAGGCATAAGCTGTAAACCAGCAAGCCTCGAAATACTGAACGGGCGTCGGTCATGTAACGCGATATTTCATTGAGGGCGGTATTCTATTCGGGCCAGAGGGCGAATCAAACCGAAATTACCTGAGGCCGGGGCTGGGGACTGGCGTGTTACTCCGCCATTCAAGCTCAGACCGAAGCCAACCAACCCGGTGAAAATGGAAAACTCGGTGTAGAATGATCCGAAAACAGCAATGAAAAAGAAAATCCGCACCAAAAAGTAAGCAAAAAGAAAACGGTTGATCGTCCGCAAGCCTGGGTTCCCGTAACGATAATTGGCATACAGAACCCGCGCGCCTGCGACGAGAAACCACGCAAAAGCGAGCAAGCCCCAGATTCCCAACGGAATTACCACGGAAAGCGGGCCGTTGTGGTAATCGCCCGCCACGCTGGCCACCCGCCACCCCGCATAACCCCGCCAGGTGGATTCTTGCGCCAAGCGCAATTCGTTGGGATCAATCGCGTACCCTTTACCAAGCAGCGCATATCGAGGCAGTTGTTCGAATACTTCCTTCCACATTTCAATGCGCCATGTGGTGGACCCCCTCACATCGTAGGCTACATTGGCGTCCACCTTGACCGGCAGGAAACTGAGGGATCGCTGCACCACGTACGGCATGTGGGAGAGACGCGGCAGCACGACCATCAAACCCGCCAGCCCCAAGGCGAGGATAATGACCAGGTACTTGGTTCGGTGCAATCCCTCGACGACGAACGCTGCCGCGCAGGTCAGCAGCAATAAAATCAAGGCGGAGCGAAAGCCCGAATAAAGACAGGCGCCCAGCGCTAAAAAAAGGAAAGCCAAGCGCCAAGGCCGTCTCAAATCCAAGACTCCAGAAACCCCATGCCGGGCAATCAGGAAGCAGACCACGGCCAATGAGGCATAGTAAAACCCGCCGATCCGCACCATGTCCGGGCTGGTTCCCACGCGTTCCACTGTAAATGCTTGTTCCGCCGCGTAGGTAGCTGGAAACACATTAAATAAACCGTACGCTTTGGGGCCCAGCAGATAAATTAAATGTCCCATCGCCGCAGTGATTCCCGGCAGAAAAAACATGGCCAGATACCAGACGGCCCGTTGCCGGGGAATAGGTTGACTGGCCAAGGCAAAACAGCCGGCGATGGCGCAGACGATGTAAAAATAGGCTTTGCCACCGTAACGCTCAGAGCCCAGCGCGTGTAAACCCGTGCCGCCTTGCAATAAAGCGGTGACGATGAGAATCCCCGACAGGAAGAACAGACTTCCCGCAACGGAGGGCGGAATCAAAAACCGGCGCTGCGGATCAGTCGAGCGGTTGATTGCTCCAAAGAGCAGGCTGATCAGGGCCAGGACGGCCCAAAGGAACGGACGTCCTGGGAGGAAGCCAGGGGTAATCCATGCGTTCCAACTCAAAATCAGCAGTGGATGATGAAACCGCATCCACAGGGGAACACTCAACAAACCCAACACCAGCAAGATCAATCCCATGCTGCTCAACTCCAGCGGGTCTGCCAAGGCAAACCCCAGCAGCACCGCCAGCAGCAGGCACAGCCCAAAAATCAAATGGGCGCGCGAAAGCACAGGCGTATTGGCCATTATCATGGATGCTATGATTTTCCATCGTCACACGGCAATTCCCGATTGGCGGTGATCGCAGGCGGGAGCAGGACCCTTCCACGCCGAAGTTCATCGCTTTTCCTTAAGCCGAATGCGATGTATAACACAGGTGTGCGCGTTCTCTTTGACCATCCCGTTCCGTTCCTGCTGGCTCACGGCGGCTTGCAAGTGCAGATCGAGCAAACTCGGGCAGCCTTGCAAACGCTCGGGGTGCAGTGCGATTTTCTTCGCTGGTGGGATGACCGCCAGCCGGTGGATCTGATCCATTATTTCGGGCGGATGCCAGCTAATTTAATTCTATTCGCGCGGCAAAAAGGGGTGAAAGTCGTTCTCGCCGATTTGCTCACCGAGCAGGGGGCGCGCTCGTTGGCACAATTGAAGATGCAAAAGTGGGCAATTCGCGCCTTGCAGCGCGCCCTGCCCGCCAAGGTCCTGGCCCGTTATCACTGGACCGCTTACCGCGAAGCCGACGCCTGTGTTGCGCTAACGTCGTGGGAGGGGCATTTGCTGACGGAGTTGTTCGGTGCTTCTCCGGACCGGATTCATGTGGTGCCCAACGGTGTGGAAGAAGTATTCCTGCAAAGTATCCCGCAGCCCCGCGGGCCCTGGCTGGTCTGCACTGCCACCATTACGGAGCGCAAACGGGTATTGGAACTGGCGATGGCGGCGGTTGCGGCGCGCACGCCGTTGTGGGTTATCGGCAGACCGTACGCCGAAAGCGATCCGTATGCGCGCCAGTTTGTTAATCTGGCCCGCCAGCATTTCCAACTGCTGCGTTATGAGGGGGCGGTGACGGACCGTTCGCAGTTGGCCCGAATTTACCGGGAGGCGCGTGGCTTTGTACTCTTGAGCGCCCGCGAGAGTTTGAGCCTCTCCGCCTTGGAAGCGGCGGCGTGTGGTTGCCCATTACTGCTCAGTGACCTGCCGTGGGCGCGATCGGTGTTTAAGGGCCACGCGGCGTATTGTCCAGTCACCCGTTCGCCCGCCGTCACGGCGTCAGCCTTGCGCCGCTTTTATAAAGCCGCGCCGCAACGGCCACCGCCGCCCCGCCCCGCCTCGTGGTCGGAGATTGCCCGGCAGTTGCTGACGGTTTACGAGACGGTTCTCAACACTTCGCGATAGATTTCCACATGACGCGCGGCGATCGCGTCCGGATGATAACGCTGGCGCATTAAGGCTGCTGCTGCCGGACGCTCACCCCCCTCGCGTATCCATCGGGACAAGGCGTTGCCCAACCCGGACCAATCTCCAAGCGCAAATAATTCCGCACCTGTCCGTCCCTCGGCGATTTCCGGTACGCCGCCGGTCTGGAAGGCGAAGAGCTTCACATTGCGCGCCAACGCCTCGGCCACCACCAATCCAAAAGCCTCCTCGTCCGCCACATGAATGAGCGCGGCAGCCTGGTCCAGGCATTGCACCAGCGACGATCCGCTTTGAATTCCGCGATAACGCGCAAACCCCAGCCGCTCCGCCGCTTTCACGCGGGCCAAGAATTCATTCACCCCAGCCACGCGCGCGTCCGCGCGCCCGATGAACTGGAGTTCAAAACGCAATCCGGCGCGATACCAATGCTCGGCTTGGGTGAGCAGGTCCAGTTGTCGTTTGTTCGCGCAAATGACTCCGACGTTCAACAGCACCGGACAATTCGTCTCTGGTGGGGTGGCGGGCAGTGACGCAAAAAAAACTTCGCGCAGAGCGTTGGGCACATGCCAAATGCGTCGGGCGCGAGGGCGCACCAAAGTTTCAGTGTGCGTGGAATTGCAGAACACCCCCCACGTGCGCGGCAGGGTGAAATCCTCCAACCGTGCGGTCAGCCAGGGGAAACTGCCTACCCGAGCCCGCTGCAACCGGGCGAGGCGCGCCATGTTGCCATGAATGGTGACCACATTGGGAAAACCGGAAAACACCGCCGCCAGCGCGCAATCACGTTCCGTGCCTTGCCCATGAACAAGGTCCGGCTGAAGTTCACGGAGCTTGCGGCGCACGGCCAATACTCCCCCGGCATAAAGGGAGCGCAACCGATTGAACCGCGGCACGAACAGACTGTGAAAGAAAACTTGGGGTGCCAGTTGGACGGAAGGAACCAGCCGTTGCCGTGCGCAGGCGATCACATGAACTTCGACCCCAAGCTGCCGGGCAAAACCCGCCAGCAAAGCCTCCGGCGCCGCGCCGAATTGAGGCATTGGCTCGGCATACTCCCCGTAATGATCCCGATTGTCGGTTGTGAGCAGCGCGATTTTCAAGGGGACATTCCCAGTTTCCAGCACGCGATGGATCAGCCTCTTTCGGCGAGCAAAAAACAGCGCGACGGAGTCGCCCGCGCTTCGTCCAAAATGGACAACTGGTAACCCAGCGAGTGCAACAGTTTTTGCACACCAAACATCTGACAGATGTGATGGATCTCCATCAGGAGCAGGGGCCGATGTTCAGCCAGTAATCGGCGACCACCTTCCAGCACCTGCAACTCCGCGCCTTCCACATCAATCTTGATCACATCCGGGGCTGGCTCATCCGCACCCTGCAGAAAGGTATCCAACTGTATGGCCGGCACGGTGACCTCCCGAAAATTGGCGTAAGCTTCCGCTGGTAGCGGCACAGTGGCATCCGTCAAATGGCTTCCGGCACTGACCCCGGTCAGCTCATCGTTTTGCCGAAACGTCAGCTCCCCGTCCCGGTCGGCGACCGCCGCAGACACAAGGCGGATGCGCTGGGCCAGCTTCGCGTTCCGCTCCAAATGTTGTCGTAATCGAACCAGATTGGCCGCCGCCGGCTCAAAGGCGACGACCGCGGCGCCTTGCGTAGCAAAAGCCAGCGCGTGATAGCCCAAATGGGCGCCGATATCCCAGCAACGCGCCCCGTTGAGTGATCGGCGCTCCGGCAAGGCGGCATAAAAAAAATCATCAAACGTGCCGGCAACCATTTCTCGAGCCCAAGGTTCCAGGGGCGTGGTCAACAACAATTCCGCGCCCGCCGCCGGACCGGCGGTCACGCGGTGCCAGCGGTCCTTCCGTCGAGAGTTTTGTAGTCGCCGCTGAATCGCGCGCGCCCATGAGGCGGGCGAGGTGTTCCAACCGCGTTTGATTAATGAGGGCATGATGTGCGCGTGCTTCGCGACACATGCTGGCAAAACCGGATATGGCCGGGCAACCCTTTCTTTTCAGAAGGGAGCAACGGCGTGCGAGACGTCAGCCAGCTCCCGGTTTAGCTTGGTTTCGCCACACCTGTTGATACGCTGCGAGGAACCGGTGTCCCATGGTTTCCGGAGAAAGATACGCCCGCATACGCGTCAGTGTATCTGGATTCACCTGTCCCTGTCCAAACAGGGGATGCGCACACGCTTCGCGGATGGACCGGACACAACCATCCAGATCGCCGGAATCGAAAAGGATGCCGTTTTCACCGGGAATGACGTAGTCGGGGATCCCCCCCACCGCACTCGCCACCACCGGCACGCCCGCCACGACGGATTCCTTGACGGAATTCGGACTGACATCCGCTCGCGTGGGACAAAGCATGATGGTCGCCGTAGCCAATTCGCGTGCCACTTCGGAGGGAGGGAGTTTATCCTTGAAGGTGACACGCCGCCACAGTTCCGCAGAGAGAGACTGCCGCAGCGTGGTGTGCAGCGGCTCAATCGGCCCCCCCACCATCACCAGTTCAAACGCCAAATCGGGGACCAACCGATCCAAGGCCCGCAGCAGCAGATCAACGCCTTTGCGTTCATCAAACCGTCCCACCGAAATGAACCGGCGCGGATTCAATTGCGGTGTTCGTTGAACCTGATGAAACACCCAGTCCGACGCATGTTCAATCTGCATGACCGGCGCCGGCGGGAAATGCTGGCGCACGTAGGCCACCGAGAAACGGGATTCCGTGGTGACCAAGGGGGCGCGGGGAAGACTCCGCCGTTCCAACCAAGCCGCCAAATGGCCGTGAACTCCCACCGGAATGATGTCCCGATACCAGGACATCAACCCTTGCACGGTGACCAGGTAAGGATACCCGAGCCGGGCCGCCACCAGCGCCGCCCCATTCTCGGTGCCCCAAGCGTGAACTAGGTCCGGGCGAACCTGGCGCAGCACGCGGCGGATCAGCAGTGTATCCAGCCAAAACAGTGACGGCGCCCGAAAGCCGCCCAAGGTGCGAACAAGGTGAAACGTGACCTGCCGGCGTTGAAAAGAAAAACTGCGGGGAAACTGTTTGCGCAAAACCACGATGTGCAACCGAAGATCCGGCTGCTGCCGCGCCAACGCCTCCAGCAGGACCCGTTGCCAGGACGCCGGATGCAGCCGGGGCAGTGCCTGTACTTCCGCCGGTGCGTCCGGCAGCCATTCGACCGGAAAAAAAGAGAACCAAGCGACGGTCTTTGGGGCTGCCGAACCGTTATTCAGTTGATTTTTCATTAAGTAATTTCCCACGTGCTGCATCCTAATTCCGGGCTCATCCATTCGTATTGGTAGCCGGAATGCTCGAGCATGCTGCCCGGACCATTGAGAAAAAAGAAGCCCTTTTCCGTGATTTTCAACACGTCAAAGCGCAAGGCAAGGCAGCGTCAACATGTCTTGAACCACTGCCCGGATTCGGCTAAACGGTATGGCCGTGACGCTGGCCAACAAGAAGAACCCCGCCGCGCTGTGCATTCAAGCGCTCGCGTATTGGTGGTCATTGCGCCGAAGTAGGGCCTTCGCTTGGAGCGATGCGTGGATGAATTGGCACGAATGGTTGTTGCCCAGCCGGTTTGCCCACCGAGCCGCCGGCCGGGCGCTTGACCGGGAGGCCCGCATTGAATTGGTCGAACCCGGAGTGTATCAAGTGAATTTGCGTGATCGAAATCTGGTGTTCTTCTGGTTGGGCAAACTGGACAACAACATATATTGCTCAATCGCCCAAGAGTTCGACCCCTCATGTCCCCACTTTTACACCACGCCACCCGTTCAATTGACACGGGAGAGCCTCATTTTGGATGTCGGGGCCTGCGAGGGGCTGTTTGCCTACCGAATGCTCCGGCAGGGCAGCGCGGCCAAAGTCATTTGTTTTGAGCCGTCTGAACGCACAGCTTATTACCTCCACCGCGGCGCCCTGCTGAATGGAGTGGAAGATCAGCTCGTGACGGAAGTGATGGCGGTAAACCGCTGTTCCGGCAGTGTTTATTTCGAAGAAGGCGACCGCCCGGAAGCAAACCGTATTGTCAATGGCAACCACACGGTCACCACCCGCCACATCCCGGCGGTATCGTTGGATGATTATTGCGCTCGACACAACCTTGAACTCCGCCCCCAAGACCTCATCAAAATAGACGCCGAAGGGGCCGATCTGGATGTGTTGCGAGGAGCGGAACGACTGATCCGCCATACCAGTCCTCAGATTGCGGTGACGACCTACCACACTGAGTCTCACGCCCGGGAAATCCTGTCCTACCTTCGCAGTGTCCAACCAGCGTATCGTTTCCGCCTGAAGGGCTTGACCCTCTTTGGTCCGGTTCGGTTTTTCGGTGGCACCAAGTTACGTCCGGTGCTGTTGCAAGCTGCGCGTAAAACGGGCGCTTAACCGCTAACGACTGATTCCTTCAATTGCGGACTGATTGCTCCAACGCCAGCATGCACAAATTACAACTCACATGGGTCGCCTGAAACAGGTTTACTCCCACCTCAGCCAGTCCGCCGTCGTCTGGTCCTGGATCATGAACGGCCTGCGCCTCACGGCGGGCAATGTCGTCCTCCCGTTGCTGGCCACCAAATTCGTCAAGCCGGATTTCGACATGTATTTCGTGTTCCTGAGCCTGGCGGCGTTGGCGCCGATCCTGGATCTGAGGTTTGCCGTCAGCATCGGACGAGCGGTCAGTTACGCAATGGGAGGAGCCGCCGAGCTCAAGGCACAGGGATTTGCACCGCAGGAAAATGCTTCCGGTCCCAACTACGTGTTGCTTGGAAATTGTTACACACTACCCGCCAGATCTATCGCCTGCTGTCCTTGAGGACGGTGGCCTACCAGGACCGGTGGTATCCATTGGACCGGTCGTCTGCCGGGCTGAGGCTGGCGGGCAAGAAGGTGACGGTGCGGCGGCGGCGAGATGGGCACATCCAACTGGAGCCAGGTGGCGTGAATCTCAAATGGCGGGAACTGGGCCGACGCCCCGTACGGGTGAAAGTCCAAGCGGTGGCAAGGGGACCGTCAACAGCAGGGAAGCCGCGGTCGGTGGTGAATCATCCGTGGCGGCTGTAGCGGATTGGGCGGGAGCACAAGGCGGGACCCCGACGGGCTAACGCCGCGGGTCGGGTGGGGACCTCGGGTCTGGCAAGCCCCCATTTGTTGATCCAGATGCAATGAGAGTTTTGGTTCATGGTTTCAGGATTTCCGCGCTGGCGAGCGCAGGGAGGAGCGTAGCCCCGACCGAAGCGCGCCAGCGCGCCGCGAACACCGCCGGCGCCAGATATTCCAGCGCCGAGTGCGGCCTCGCTTCGTTGTCGTCCCGCCGCCACCCGGCGGCCAGAACTTGGGCCTCCAACAGGGAGGCAAATTCCTCGCGGTCCAAATGCTCGTCCCGCAACCGGCTGTTAAACGATTCCACATACGCGTTCTCCCACGGACTGCCCGGCGCGATATACAGCGCCTCAATGGCGTTGCTCTTCAGCCACGCCTGCACCGCCTGGGCCACAAATTCAGGCCCGTTATCGCTCCGCAGATGCGCCGGACATCCCCGCTGCGCAATCAGCTCCGCCAGCACCCCAATCACGTCCTGGGCCCGGAAACTCCGCCGCACGACCAGCGCCAGACATTCCCGCGTGAACTCGTCCACCACGCACAAAAACTTCAACCGCCGCCCATCGCTCGTCTGGTCGCTCACAAAATCGTAGCTCCACACTTCGTTGGGCCGCGTGGCCACCCGCCGCTGGCGGCCGTTCTCGCTGGTGCCCAGCCGCCGCTGCTTGCACTGTTTTCGCGGCACTTTCAGCCCTTCCTCCCGCCACAACCGTTGCACCCGCTTGACGTTCACCCGCAGCCCTTCCTGGCGCAGTTGCCCGCAGGCCGTGCGATAGCCCGCGCG
>MWDV01000266.1 GCA_002070715.1 Verrucomicrobia bacterium ADurb.Bin118 | reverse complement strand
CGGCCTTTATGGACGGAAGAGCAGCAGAATGTACGAACGATGCCCGGAAATGCAACCGAAAAAAGCGGGGGATTTTGGGAAAGACTGTGGACATCGTGACCCCCGGTGGTGGGGTCGAAGAAGTCGAAGTGGTGCCGTTTGGGAGGTTGAAAGGGCGTCAGTTAAGGACAGCGCCGGTTGGCTGGAGGATACGGGCCGGGGCTAGGCCTCGGCCGACGTGAGCCGTGGCCGCAAGGCCACCGGGGGTGCTGGATTTTTGGCTGGAATGGACGCGCGCCTGCTGCTACATCTTGCCTGGTGCGGAAACATGAGACCGAGGCCAATACAACTACAACGCCACGGCAATCGCCAGCCCGGCCGCCGGAAAGCCCGCCCGCCCCGACGTTCCACGCTTACAACACATCGCCGTCGTCCATTCTGCCGGAGCTCTGATTCTCGTTTCGTCGCAGATTGGCCAAGCCGCGATCCCATCGAGGAAAAGGGTGGGTTGAATCTCTACGCGTTCGTCAGCAACACACCCGCCAATGGCATCGACTTATTGGGAATGGTTTCCCGCGGTGCGTGCCTATTGATGAATTGCCTTAATCCCTGCGCCAAGTTCAGGCAAATGCGTGATGGCCGTGTTCCGAACGGCGCCATTGTGTGTTGCGGCGGGATTAAGCATATCTGCACGTGGGGAGCGGATTCAGAAACGAATCCACGCGTGAAGGACATCTTGAAACGGTGCATCTGGGAACACGAACGCATACACTTGGCGAAGAGCAGTTGCCCGGAGTGCGATTGCGGAGTGACTCCTGTCAGAGACAGGCACATGGGCGAACTATGTGCGGAGGAAGTAATTGCCCACACTGCGTCGAAAGCCTGCTACGAGGCAGCACTGGCGGAATGCGGAACGGACGAGGACTGCATAAAGAAGATCGAACAAAAGATCGAGGATGCCGAACAGAACATCAGATCCTACAGGTACCGCTGCACGTTATACCCTCCAAAACAATGATGAATAACTTCTTGGTTTGCTTGGTATTTCTGGCTGCGACGCTGTGCGCCTGTCGTTTGCCTGAAGCAAATAGGTTGGGCGCACCAGTTGAAGCAGAACAGGGCTACAGTGTCCATATCGCGAATGGAGCCACCCCGAATTTGACGCCGGATGAAGTTCTGAAAATAGCTTGTGATTTGGTAAATAGCAGCGAGCCAAGTCTCCGAGGGGCCAAGTGTACCGATATGCTGTTTACGAACGACCCCAATACACCGTCGGGTTCGGAGGAATGGCTCTTGCGTTTCAGGTGGAAGCCGTGGTCGGTGGATATGGAGTATTTAGTCGCCGTCAATGACAAGACGGGCAAAGCCACAATTCATCGCTGTCCATAGAAGATAACATCGGGTGGTCGTGAAAGGGGTCAGTCAAGAGTAACGTAGTATTCCTGGGGTGGATTGAGTGAAGTGAGGCTGCGGTTGGGGTGTCGGGGACTAGATGTGGTTTGGTGGCCGCCGGCGGAGGGAGGTCGCCGGGATGTGAGCGCGGCAGAGAGACGAAGTTGGTATGGTCGTGGTGAGAGAATGAAACAGAGCGGAAACAACCGGTCGGCCAAGGGCGTGGCCCTGGCTGGCGCGACCGTGACGGTCAACAGCCAAAGCCCGTATCGGCGCACGGAGTACTTCCGCCGGGAACTGACGGTGGTGAACAGCAGCACGCCGGTGTGGCAGGGCGTGAGCGTGGCGGCCACGGGCGAAACGACCGTAACCGGCAACATCTTCGTGCCGCAGACGCCGGAGAGCTACGGTTACGATGCCGATGGCAACTTGACGAGCGACGGGCGCTGGACCTACACGTGGGACGGAGAAAACCGGTTGGCGACAATGGCAGCGCGCACGGCTGTGGGTCCGCAGGTGTCCCTCCGGTTCGATTACGATGGGATGGGGCGGCGGATGCGGAAGCGGGTGTGGGACACCGTGACCTTCAACGGCAACCTGATCGTGGACCAGCGGTTCGTGTATGACGGGTGGAATCTGATCGCGATGCTCGATGCGCAATCCTCCATTCTCCAATCCTTCGTGTGGGGGCTGGACCTGAGCGGGACGATGCAGGGCGCGGGGGGCGTGGGCGGGTTGTTGTGGGGGAGCGACACGGCCAGCGGCGCGCATTTTGCCGGCTACGATGGCAACGGGAACGTGGTGGTCCTGGTCAGTGCGGCGGACGGCACAGTTACCGCCAACTATGAATACGGCCCCTTTGGGGAGCCGATTCGGGGGAAGGGGGCGGTGGCGGAAGCCAATCCATTCCGCTTCTCGACGAAGTTCGTGGATGAAGAAAACGGGTTGGTTTATTACGGGTATCGGTATCACAGCCCGCCGCAGGGGCGGTGGCCAAGCCGCGATCCCTTTGGGGAGGAAGGCTTTGAGGGAAACAAGTATTTCTCGTTCAAAGCAGAGGACCTCCAAAGCTTGGAATCGGCAGATTTTGACGAAGAGGACTTTGCCATTCGGGCGGACAACGCGCTGAGGGCTCTCGGTAAAGCAACGTATGTAATGGTCAACAACGAGCCCATGAACACGATTGACCTGTACGGTCTCGTTTGCGGAGTTGTAGCCAACCGCACGAAATCACCACTAAGCAGTGGAATTAACGCAGGCCATGAGTGGTTGGAATACGGGCCAAACTCAGTCGGATTTTGGCCGAGATTCAACTACATCGTTCTAAGACCCGATCCTGGGCAGACAACGCGTTATCCCGTGTACTGGCAATGGGAAACGAAGCAAAAGAAATCTGGCAAGATCAAGTGGGGACCGGCCGCCGGGACCGACTGCTCTTGTGCGACTTGCCCCCAAATACTGGCATGTCT
The DNA here is from genome assembly GCA_002070715.1 of Verrucomicrobia bacterium ADurb.Bin118. Lineage (GTDB taxonomy): Bacteria > Verrucomicrobiota > Verrucomicrobiia > Limisphaerales > MWDV01 > MWDV01. The sequence continues at coordinate 4,471 of MWDV01000266.1, read as the reverse complement.
CGATGCAGCGCCAAATCCGGGATGGCGCTCTTTCCCGGTTCGTAACAATTGTCGCCGATTCGCCAAATGGGCGCTCAATGGGTGTTGCCTGAAGAAGGGTAAAAAAACTTCATTCCCATGAGCAAAGAACTGTTTTCCCGTTTCGTCTTGGGCATAGCCGCAGTCTTTGCGATCTTGATCGTTAGTTGTTGTAAAAATCCAACTTCTAACATGAATTACAATGTGCCACTTAAGGACTTTTTCGGTCTGCAACCGCGCGCTCGAATAGAATGGCCTAACATGCATTTGACCGTTCCAACAAACTATCCTTCTTCTGAAGCATACATTTCCGCCAAGGCGAGATTCGAAGGCGGCAATATAGTAATTCAAGCGAAGTATGTTCTGAAGAATACGCCGACAACGACAACTTTCAACTTGCCTAAGTTGGGAATGACCGAAGAAGAGGTTTCTTCTGCCAAGGTGTTCTGGTTGGATCCAGACGGGGCCAAGCACGTAATTGAGGTACAGTCAAAGAAGCTGGAGCAGAGATAGGCAGCTCACTCGGTGTTCGCTCACAGTGGCGCAACGCGCATGACGACGGTGAAACGATACGACGCGCTCAACCGGCTCACCAGCATCACAAATGAGCCGAGCGGCGCGGGCGCGATTGGTAGTCGGTATGTGTACAACGAAGCCAACCAACGCACGGCCGTGACCAACGCCGACACCTCGCGCTGGGTTTACACCTACGACAAACTTGGCCAGGTGATTTCGGGCAAGAAATATTGGAGCGACAATACGCCCGTGGCCGGTCAGCAGTTCGAGTATGGCTTTGATGACATCGGTAATCGCAAATCTACTGCCGCTGGTGGTGATGCGCTGGGGATGAACCTGCGGTATGCCGGTTACACCAACAACAGCCTGAACCAGATCGCGGGGCGGAGCGTGCCGGGGTATGTGAATATGATTGGGAGTGCGTCCAATGCGGCTACAGTGACGTTGTGGGGCGATAATGGCGCATTCAGTGCCACGTCTCGCAAAGGGGCTTACTTCCGAGGGGAACTGGCCGTGACCAACACCGCCAACCCGGTGTGGTTGACCATCACCAACACCGCTGTGCTCAACAACGGCGGTAATCCCGATATTGTGACTAATGCGGTGGGCCAGACGTATGTAGCCAAGACCCCCGAAGTGTTTTCCTACGACTTGGACGGCAACCTGACCAATGACGGGCGGTGGGTTTACACTTGGGATGCGGAGAACCGGTTGGTCAAACAGGAGAGCCTGAGTGGTGCGCCTACGGCTTCCAAACGCAAAGTGGTTTGGGAGTTTGACGGCAAAGGGCGGCGCGTCCGGCAAACGACCTACAATGGTAGCAGTGGCAGTTACGTAGCGACGGAAGACTTGAAGTTCCTTGCGGACGGCTGGCGACACCTTGCCGAACTCAATGCGACCAACAACGCCTTGGTGCGAAGCTACGTGTGGGGCCTCGATCTCAGCGGGACGCTGGCTGGGGCTGGGGGTGTGGGCGGCTTGCTGTGGGTGACGGTAGGGCCGGCTGTCCCCAGCGGGCCGGGCACGCACTACTGCGCGTATGATGGGAACGGGAACGTGGCGGCTCTGTCCGCCGCGTCGGATGGGTCAGAAAGCGCCCGCTACGAGTATGGCCCCTTTGGCGAGCTGATCCGGGCGACGGGCCCGATGGCGCTGGAGAACCCGTTCCGGTTCTCGACCAAGCGCACGGACAACACCACCGACTTCGTGCTCTACGAATATCGGCTCTACAGCCCGAGCACGGGGCGGTGGCCAAATAGAGACCCACTCCTCTCAGACGAAGCTTTCCATCCGACCGGGCTGTCACCCGAAGCCCTGCTGGGTGCTGTGGCGTATGAAGGTCCAAACTTATACGGATTCGTCCGTCAGAATCCCGTCAACGGAGTGGACCACCTTGGGTTGTTCTCTATACCGGATGCAACCGACTGGGTCGTTAATCACAGTCTGTGTCTTGCTTCCACATTGGGCATTGGCAAATGCTGTGCCGAGCGGTTCACCGCTTCGCTTCCGGTCCAGAAATACGACGCCGGCGTAGTCGGGCTGGAGTTTAAGTTTGAGTGGAGAACACAAGTGCAAAAGTGCAGGGAGTGTTGCTCTGGGGGAGGACAAGGAGACCGTGTAACCATTTCCAGTGACCTCCGAGGAACAATGGACCTAAAGGTGCAGCTTGGCGTGATTCCAACGCCGGTGCCCATTGTTATCCGCGCTTACGGAGGCGGCTCCATCGGAGGTGCTCTAGTGACTCGTATAAACACATGCACGGGAATCAACAAAACTTCAGGCTGCACGTTTGTAGCAGCGCGATTCGGTGCAGAAGGTTGTGCCACGCTGGGCGTAGGCGAAGTTTGTTTGCGTGCCGAAGGTGCCTACACTCATAGGAACTGCAAGGATCCGGATTTGAGCACAGACTGTCTGGCTGGTCGTGCAATGTTGCGGTTCAAAGTTTTGTGGCGAAGCTATGATTTCATCTTTTGGCAAACCGCTCCCTGTGCAACGAACTGACCGACAGTGGGGCGAGTTCACGGGAGCTATTTATCGGGATTTCACGCTCTCGTATCCCGCTACGGTCTTGTCAGGCCCTGTTTCCCATCGAAGTGAAGCTCGGCCCATCGTGAGATACACGATAAAGGGAAAAGGTCTCAAAAAGCGCCTAGTCACCGGCGAAAGCGCGCTGCATGACTTTGCTTGTGACCTCCTGCCAGCAGACCAAGCCGTGTTGGGTAACCCTTCGCTTGTTGGCGAGTTGCGGAGTTCCGGGACAACAATCGCGCTTGCATCCATAGGCCCTTCAGAATCTATGGTTGAACTTGCACGGATTGAGTCTGCAACATCTCAGTGGACACTTTCACTCAAGGTTCTTCGGCGAAGCCCTGTCGTCGGCGAAGGCGACGTTTCAGTGGTGGACTCGCAGTTTGGAGAACTCGCTAAACTTCAGCGGCGTGACTTCTCTTGGACTGAGCAGACGCAGAGCGGGCTTGGTTTTGGGCGTTCAAAGCGAGGAGTGTTTTTGGACATCGCGGCCCAATCGCTCACGTCTGAGGACAAGAAGCTCGCAATGGTGTTTCTGCTTGCATGCTACTTTCAGCTTCTCGAACTTCCGTTCAACACGGATGTCACAAGCAGTTGAAGATGCCGGTGTCCCGCCAAACGGTGAAAGGAATCTAGCGGCGCTCAGGCCGCGCCGGAGTGAGTCGGCCACCCGCGCCTGTGCCACAGCCCTCGCGCTCCCTCCTGCCGCAGGCGGCCAGGCCTGGTCTTGGCCTCGACGACAAAGTCCGCGTAGCAGGCGATGTCGTAGACATACGAACAAACGAACTTGGGCATGGTTCAATCGGTTGAGGGTTGAAGGCTGGTTTCGATTTCAATCTCGTCGCGGGGAACGAACAGTTGGGCCCCAAGCCCGAACGGTTCGCGCTGCAACGCGAGGTTGATGAGTTGGAGGGCCTGGTCCACCTGGGCGGCAGCCGGGCCCTGCGTGATCTGGTCGGCGTCGAACTGCAGGTCGAGCCGGTGGACGGTGATGGTGGTCATGAAGCGGACTCGACGGGTTGGGGTTCGGCTTGTTGTCGGAGCCATGCCGCCGTGCTCAGGGTCTGGATGTCCTGGGCGGTGATGTAGGCGGCGCCGCCGCCGTAGGCATCGGTGCGCGACTTGGAACAGTCATGCGACCATTCGAAGCTCACCGGGTTAAGGTTGAACTTCTGGATGAGATGCTGGACGAAGGCGCAGACCCCGTCCACACCGCCGGAATGGGAGTGCAGCCAGATGGCATGGGGCCCGTCGGCGTCGGCTTCGAAGCAGCAATCCTCGCTGGCTTCGATGAGCTGGGCGGGGAAGTCGGGCGGAATGTCCTCGCCCTGTCGAATGGCGCTCATCTGGAGGAACCGGTGGAGCGCGTAGTCATGCTGCGCGGTGTCGGCGAGCACGACCAGGAAACTGAAGTTGGTGTAGTAATCGGTCATGGGATTCTTGATTGGGGGTTAGGGGTGAAACAACCTGGGCGGCCCGGTCGGTGAAGACCAGGCCGCCCGGTGGGGTTGGCTTGGGGTTGGTGGGTTGAGGTTACGCGGCCAACTGGAACTTGCGTCGTCCCAGGCCGCCGAAGCGTTGCACCAGTTCGGTGGCATCTTGCCGAGCCAGCTCGCGGGCGGTGTCCGCCAGCCGGGCCAGCCCGGATTCGAGGGTCGCCCGGGCGGATGATCCCCCCTGGCGATAGTCCTCGGCCGTGCGGGACAGCAGTTCCCGGCGCACCGTCTCCAGTTGTTGCTCCATCTCCGCGTCCCCGACGAAGTTCATCTGCTTGAACTGGTCAATGAACCGGATCAGGCGGTTGAGCGTTTTCTGATGCACGCCCGTGGTGCCGGTGCGGATGCTGTGGAGCATGTCGTCGCACAGTTGGGCCGTCTGCTGCCGCAGACTGGTCACGCACTCGGCAATG
>MWDV01000265.1 GCA_002070715.1 Verrucomicrobia bacterium ADurb.Bin118 | reverse complement strand
GAAACTGATCATCCTCATGAACCACACCCTCAAAAATCCAAACTTTGTCCCCCAAAATTAAATACCGTTGCTCCCGACCGGCGGACTCCCGTTCCGCTCCGGCGCGCGGAGCAGACAGTCGGGCTCAGAGCCGCCGCTCGCGCCGATGGAGACGGAGAATCGGCTCTCTTCGAGCCGAAGCCCATTGGCCCCGCGCGGGACGGTAATCATGCGCTGTTTCATTACCGGTTGGTGGCGCGTTCATTGACCCAACCGAAGTCGCGCGGCGCCACCGTTCCGCTGCTGATCGGCTGTTTCAAGACCGGTCGTTTGGTGTTGCCATCCAGCCATTTCTTGATCTCGGAATGTCCGTCGGCAAACGCGAATCCACCCGCCCCGTTGTGATAGGAAGCGGGGAGATCGTTGAAGGCAACCGCCGATCCCGACAACGTGGAAAAACAGCCGTCGTTGATGCTGTCCGGATGCTCGTCCAGGAACACCCAGATCATCGAAGGTTTCACCAGTTCAGTCAGTTTTTTCAACGCCCAAGGTTGGTATGTCTGTTCGTCGAGCTTCCGCGCCAGATAGGTGTTCATGGAGACGCTGCGCACGCGCGGACCGAGCGGGCACGGGACCTTGTCCGCGGGACATTTGTAAATCCCCATGGATTTGGCGGTGTAGGGGCCGAGCAGGCCTTCCGTGAGATAGAGATAATTGGTGTTGGCCCCGGACGGGATGCCGAGCCCCCAATCGAGCCAGCCGTTGACCCAGCGGAGGTTGGCGGTCTGGTTGCCCGGCGAGTTGAGCACGAGCCAACTGTTGTTGTCCTCGGCATACATGTACCAGGCCACATGCAGTTGTTTGAGGTTGTTCAGGCAGCCGATCCCTTCCGCCTTGGTTTTGGCCTTGCCCAACGCGGGCAATAACATCGCGGCGAGGATGGCAATGATGGCAATCACCACCAGTAGTTCGATCAAGGTGAAAGCGCGCGAGGGATGCCCCGCGCGGCCGGGGTTTCTTCGGTTGCGGACAGACAGGCTCATGGTCGTTTATTGGTTGAGGCGGAGGGAAATGCTCTTCGGCATCTCCCACACACCGATCGTCGGCGGGAGTGTAATCATTTTTTCCCCTGTGGGGCAACCCCCATATTCATGGGGAGGGGACGCTGGCTGACCGACGGCTCGTTTTCAGCGGTTTTCTTGCGCAACCATGCCCGTCGGTCCAACGGCGCCTCCGGCGTGTCGGCGAAAAAGTCTGTGCAATCGCATCGCCCTGCGGGTGGCTATTGAGGGATTCTGGCGGTCCATCCGCCGCCGGAAAAATCGCGTCGCGTGAAGTGCTGGTGTTTTGCCGGGCGGTCAATCATTCCTTGTTTCGAAACCGATGGTAACTATTCGCACCTGCCTATAACTCACCCCGCCCATCGCCGTCGGCGTAAAAGGTCCTATAAGTGACTTGACCCGGCGCGGAAAACTTTCTTAACTACCGCCATGAACGTGAACTTATCAAATCTCACTGCTGCGCAATTGCGCCAGGCCGCCGCGTTGAAGGAACGGCTGGAAGCATTGCAAACACAACTGGCCCGTCTGTTGGGCGACTCGGCGGCGGCATCGTCGGTAAAGGCGGCCGCGCCGAAGAAGAAAGGTGTGATCAGTCCCGCTGGACTCGCCCGCATCAGGGCCGCTCAGAAAGCGCGCTGGGCCAAGCTCAAGGCCGCCAAGCCGGCGGCGCCGGCCAAGAAAAAGAAATTCACCATGAGCCCGGCGGCCAAGGCCGCCATCAGCCGCGCGGCCAAGGCGCGGTGGGCCCGGATCAAAGCCGAACAGGCCTGAACGCCACCGTTACGGTTGGCAACCGCTCTCGCGGCCACCCCCACGGAAGGCAGACATGGTGGCGCGGGATGGGGAATTACTTGGGCAGCTGGGGAGTCTGCCATTGAATAACGACCGGGGTGACGGATGCGTTTACGTCATCCCGGTTTTCTCCTTGGTCTTGGGGTTGGGATTTATCCCGGCCCGTGTAATCCAACCGTCCAAGAGAAATCGTCTCCCACTTTTTTCGGATGATTTTTGTCCGGGCTGCCGGGTCAATTCTCAGGGCTGATTTTTTCACCTGACTGGTTTTCCCGATCCATCGCTTCCTACCCCAGCGAAAGTTTTAAGCCGTCATTCTGGGGCGCAGACTTCAGGCCGTCAGCCGGGCCACGGCAGCGCGCAGGTCTTCCACCGCAAAGGGCTTGCCCAGAACTGTGCAGACCCCGGGCAGGTCCGCTACGTTCAGTTTTTCGTAGAAAGCGCTGATCATCAAAATCGGCGTGGCCGGCGCCAACCGTTGCAGTTGGCGGGCAACTTCGCCCCCCAGCATCCCCGGCAGGGCGTAATCCAAGACCACCAGATCGAACTTCTGCTTCGCCGCCAGCGCCAGCGCTTCTCTCCCTTCCCGCGCCTCGGCGACCGAGTGCCGGTCAATGCTCAGCAGCAGGCGGATCGAATCACGGGCGGAGCGCTCGTCTTCCACGACGAGGATGCGTTTGCTTTGAGTAGTGTCCTGTTGCATGTCAAACCAACCACCAAACGGCCTGCTTCTCCCTTAAAAGCAATCTGCGTGCCGTTTGGGAATTAATCCGCCTCAGAAACGACAAATGGGCGGAAAAAAGGCGGATCATTCCCTTGGCGCCGCGGCAGCCCGCACTTCGCATTCCCGGAATATTTTGGTGATCTCCCAGGAGCTGACGCACCAGCAAGTCACGCCACAATCATTGCGCCAACGGCTTCGCGGCTTGTCAGTCGGAGATGGCGGTCTATGCTCGCCCCATGTGCATGGTCAATCGCAGCGCCGTCTCGGCCCGGAAATCTTCATCGCCCCGTCCCCTCCCCCTGCTTTCGCAGATCAGTCCGCGCCAGTTTGCGCCCGGTTTACTGGTCGCCTTGGTGGCTGGTTTGTTGCTCGGCTGCGCCCAGACGCCTCCGGTGACTGAATACACCCCCGCCGCCCCGCCCGCCCCGGCAGCGGAGTTCACGCTCCAACTCATTAATCCGCGCCAAGAAACGTCAACCACCACCCGCGATTTCGTAAATATCCTCGGGCGGACATCCCCGGACGCCACCGTGCGCGTGGGCGACCAGGCGGCCTCGGTATTTGCCACCGGGATCTTTGTGCGGGATCAAGTGCCGCTGCAACCGGGCGAGAACCGGATCGCGATCATCGCCCGTGCCGCGGATGGGCGGCAGCTGGAACGGGTGGTGACCGTGACTCGCGGGGTTGAACCGATTGCCGACTTCAAGCCCTCCGGCGATGCTCTTGCGATTAAGGTGGAGAGCGTCGAACCCGCGCACGACGTCGGCCTGATCCGGGGCGACGTGCTCGCGTTGGGTTTTCGCGGTACTCCGGGGCAGATGGCGGAATATCGTCTGGGCCATTCGGATTGGCAGCCTTTGCCAGAGGTCCGCGATCTCGTATCAGACCAACCTTCCGGGCAGTATCGCGCTAATTTCGTTGTCCCCGCCGGAGCCGATTCCCCCGGACAGCCCATTCAATTCCGACTGCGCCGCGCGGAATTCGCCCCCGGGGATTCATCCGCCTCCGGCCCGACCGTGGTCGAGGCAACCAGCCGGGGCCAAGTGAGTTTTTGGGATGAAGCGGCATTGCGGTTGGTCCGGGTGACGGACGAGGGTGCGGCTTTGAGTTTTGGCCTGCATGAAGTGCGTCTCGGCGGGCCGTATCGGGCGGAATTGCCCGCCGGCACTTTGCTCCGGGTGGTTGGACAACGCGGGGACAACTATCGCATCCAACTCGCGCCGGGAATGGATGGTTGGGTATCCCGCAGGGACGTGGACTGGGCGGCCCCGGGGACGCCGCTGCCGCATCTGGCTTTTACCAGCATTTCGATTTATGGCGAAACGGCGGCAGATCAGGTGGTTATTCCCTACGGCGCACCGGTGCCGTTTGCGGTCACGCCCACGACAAGTCCGGGTGGACGCGCCGCGATTGAGGTGGATTTCTTTGGCGCTCATCACGCCGCCACCTGGCTCAGCCACCGGCACACGGCTCGGGTGGTGCGCGAAGTGACGGTGCAACAGGTGGCCGCCGATCACGTGCGGGTGCGGGTGGAACTCCATTCCCGACAGCTCTGGGGGTATCAATGGGCCGTCACGAATAATGCCCTGCGGATCAGTGTTCGCCGTCCGCCGCTGCTGGCCCCGCCACCCGCCTCGCCGCTGCAGGGATTGACCATTGCGCTCGAAGCCGGCCACGGCGGGCCGAATAATTGGGGCGCCCGCGGCGTCAGCGGCAGCTTGGAAAAGGATATCAACCGGATGGCCGTGGACGAACTGGCCCGCCAATTCGAAGCCGCCGGCGCCCGGATCGTCCAAGTGCGGGAGGGCGACACCAACCCGACACTCGCCGAACGCGTCCACCGGGCCATTGCCGCCAATGCCGACCTGTTTATCAGCGTGCATGCGAACTCCGCCGGGAGCGAGCGTGGTTATCTGCGCGTCTCCGGCACCAGCACCTATTACAAATGGCCCTTCTGCCGCGACTTCTCGGCGGCGATTCACGCGCGGCTGTTGGCCCACACGGGACTCGACGACTTTGGCAACGTGGGCAATTTCAACTATTACCCCATTCGCGCCAATACCTGGATGCTGTCCATGCTCGTGGAACAGGCTTTCATGTCCAACCCGGCGGACGAAGCCAAAATGCTGGACCCGGGTTTCCGGCAGCAGATGATGCGCGCGGTGGTGTTGGGCACGCAGGACTGGCTTGAACAAATCCGCGCGGAGGCGGGCCGCTGACGTTTTGCTGGGCTTGTCCTTGGCCCACGATCAACCGGAGCGGGGGCAATGGTGAAAACCATGGCGGCAGGGGCGTGGTCCGGCACGGAAGGCGAGGCTTCCCTCAACAAGGAAGCTCGCGTGAATTCACGGGAGAGAAAGGGCGGGGGGCGACGGAACGGTGTGTGGCGGGAGGAACCAGTTTGAATTAACAACATCCGTCCGCCGCCACCCGCCTCAAAGAACACCAACCTCCGGATCACCCGATTGCCGCCCACCGATGGGGTCGGCCATCCGGTTTCGCGGACGTCGAGATGGTTTGCCCGCGAACTCGATTGTTCTGCGTTTGGGGTAATTGCACAGATCGTGCCACGCGCTTGGAAGGCGGGATCGAATCGGTTTTTGTCCCGATTCCGTTTCGGCCTGTCCAATTTTAGGTCGCCGCGCGGAGCGACAATCAGTTGATCCGGGCTATGAACATCCGCACGCCCGGAGATGGTTGCGTCCTCTGCGTTCTTTACGCGCCCGCCGGTTCCCCTAGAATGCCCGCATGTTGACCCTGGCGAACAATCCGTTCTTCGCCGGTCTTCCCTCCGAGGCTCTGGCGCCGTTGTCGGCCGCCGCGGAAGAGCGCCGCCTGCCCGCCGGCTGCCAAGTGTTCCGCGAGGGAGATGCCGGCGATGGGATGTATCTGGTGCAAACCGGGTGCGTGGAAATTTCCGCCGCGGTGGGCCCGGACCGACGGCATATCTTCGCCCGGGTCGGCCCGGGCGAGATATTCGGGGAGATGGCCGTGGTTGAGGACAAACCGCGATCAGCCGGCGCGCGGGCGCTGGCGGAGACCACGGTCCTGTTTTTGCCGCGCGCCGCGGTGGAGGAAGGCATCCGGCAGTCGCCCGCCCTGGCGTTGGCGCTCCTGCGCGAGATCAGCCAGCGCTTGCGCGAATTCAACCGACAATACCTTGCGGAAACCCTGCAAACCGAACGGCTCGCCGTGGTGGGCCGGTTTGCCCGCGCGGTGATTCACGACCTGAAAGGGCCGCTGAGTATCATTGGGCTGACCGCCGATCTGGTGGGCATGGAAAACGCCACCGCCACCACCCGCGCGGAAGCCCGCGACCGCATCCGCCGCCAAGTCGAGCGGGTCACGGAACTCGTTAACGAAATCCTCGAATTCACCCAGGGCAACCCCACCGCGCTGGCGCAAACCACGATCCCCTACAACGCGTTTGTGGACCAGGTCATCGCCGACCTGGCCGCCGAGGTGAAGCTTAAATCTGTGCGCTTGCAACTCGATCAACCGCCGCCTGCGGTTGGCGTGCGGATGAATCCCCGCCGTCTGCACCGCGTGTTTCAGAATCTCATTTACAACGCGGCCGATGCCATGAAGGACGGCGGCACAATCCACCTGCGCTTCGAAACGAGTGCCAACGAAGTGGTCACGCACATCCAGGATACCGGGCCGGGGATTGCGCCGGAGATTGCCGGCCAGTTGTTCGAACCGTTCGTCACGCACGGCAAACTGCACGGCACGGGATTGGGCCTCTCCATCAGCAAAAGAATCATTGAAGATCATGGCGGACGGATCACCGCCGGCAACGCGCCGTCCGGCGGCGCCCTCTTTTCGATTACCCTTCCCTGCCTGCCCCCGAGATGAATCGCATCCGCCTGCTTTCTGAACAGGTTGCCAACCAAATTGCCGCGGGCGAAGTGGTGGAACGCCCGGCCAGCGTGGTGAAGGAACTGGTGGAAAACGCGCTCGACGCGCAGGCCCGGCGGATCATCGTGGAAGTGCAGGCGGGGGGACGCAGCCTCATCCGCGTGACGGATGACGGTTCGGGCTTGAGCCGCGACGATGCGTTGCTCGCCCTCGAACGCCATGCCACCAGCAAGATCCAGCGCGCGGAAGATCTGGCGGCCATTGCCACGCTGGGGTTTCGCGGCGAGGCCCTGCCCAGCATTGCCAGCGTGAGCCGGTTCACACTCACCACCCGCGAACGCGATGCGGCTTCGCCCGAGGGCACGCAGATCGCGGTGGCGGGAGGAAAAATTTTGACCGTCAAAGCCGCCGGCAGCGCGCCGGGCACGAGTGTCGAAGTCCGCCAGTTGTTTTTCAACCTGCCGGCGCGCCGGAAATTCCTTCGCGCCGAGGAAACCGAGGCCGCGCGCATTCAACATTATCTCACGCTGGCGGCGCTGGCGTTTCCCGAGGTCGCGTTCACTTATCACAAGGACGGCCGGCTCGTCTGGCAACTGCCGGCGGTGCCGGGCCCGGACGATTCCGCTCCCGCGCGTCAAGCCGCCCTCCGCGAGCGCTTGCGGGCGCTCTACGGCGATGAACGTCGTTTCCTCGCGGTGGATTTCTCCCCCGCGATACCGGCGGAAGGGGAGGCTTCCCCGGCCCCGGATTCAGAGGAGGGCCGGGAGGATTTTGATTTCCGGGTCTGGGGTTTCATCGGGGCGCCCGGCGTCTCGCGGGCCACGCGCGAAGATCAGCATCTGTTTGTCAACCGTCGCCCGGTTGAAAACCGCGGTCTTAATTTCGCGTTGCAGGAGGGCTATCACACTGCGCTGATGAAAGGCCGTTACCCGGTGTGCTGCCTGTTTCTGGAAATTGATCCCGCCGCGGTGGATGTGAACATTCATCCGGCCAAACGCGAGGTGAAGTTTCATCGTGAGTTTGCAGTGCGCCGGTTGGTGGCACAGGCGGTGCGGGAAACTTTGTTGGCGTTTTCCACGGGCGAAACGACCGAAAGCACGCCGCCCGTCGCCACGACCAATCTCCCGGTTGCGCCGGCGCCGCCGACCAGCGCCCGCACGCAGATCACACTGCCGCATCTCCCGGCCCCGCTCTCCATCGCTGCCGGAAGCGAACCCGTTCCGCGCGCCGCCTCACAGCCGCCTTTAAAAATGGGTTTTGCGCCTACACCATCCAGCGCGCCGTTCGCCTCCCCGTCTGACGCCGCGCCGCCCGCGCCTGCTCGATCTGTGCCAGCCGCAGAGACGACCTCTCGATCACTGGGCGCGATCCCAGAGGACACCGCTCCCGCCGCCTCCCCAGCGGCGCCCCCGCCGTTGCTCACGGTGCCGTTGCGGCTCATCGGAGTGGTGGGCCGGCTCTACGTGTTGTTCGAATCCGATCGCGGGCTGGTTTTAATGGACCAGCACGCGGCGCACGAACGCGTTTTGTACGAACAAATGCTCGAACGCCTGGCCTGCGGTGACCGGTCGCCATCGCAAAAACTGCTGTTGCCGGAGACGGTGGAGTTGTCCGCGCGCGACACGGCGTTTTTGCAGGGACAACTCCCGGCGCTGGGACGGTTGGGTGTGGGGTTGAGCGAATTCGGCGAACGCACTTTTCTGCTGGATGCCCTGCCGCCGTTTGTGAAAGTGGCCGACGCGCGCCGGTTCGTGCTTGATCTCGTGGACGAATTGAAAGCCGCCGGGCGCGAGATCAACGCGCTGCGGCTGGGCGAACAGACCGTGGCCAAAACCGTCTGCCGCCACGCCGTGAAAGCAAACGACCCGCTCGCAGGCCCGGAACTGTTAAAGCTCGTCGAAGCGCTCCGCCGCTGCGCCATGCCTTACACGTGCCCGCACGGACGCCCCACGCTCATTGAATTCAACTATCGCGAGTTGGAGAAAAAATTTGGCCGGCTGCAATGATCCCGACGCGATTCGTTAGCCGGGGCCACCGTCATCACCCGCGGCGACCCCATCGTCCGCGCGCCACACACCCGGGATGCCGCGTCCGCAGTCCGGACACCGGCCGTGCCCGGTGAGCCGGTCTTCTTGGATGTGGTAGCCCCGGCGGACGATCAGCGTTTGCTGACAACCGGGACAGCGCGTGTTTTCCCACGGCCCCACGGCGCCGGGCCGATTACCCGCATACACAAATTGCAACCCTTCCCCGGCGCCAATCTCCGCCGCACGGATCAGATCCGCGGCGGCGGTGGAACGGGCCTGGGTCATTTGATAATCCGGATGAAACGCCGTGACGTGCCAAGGGATTTCCGGACTGACCGAAGCCACAAACCGCGCGATGTCGCGCAGCTCACCGGCGCTGTCATTCCATCCCGGCACCAACAGGGTCAGCACCTCCAGCCAGATCCCGCGCGCGTGGAGTTGCCGG
>MWDV01000264.1 GCA_002070715.1 Verrucomicrobia bacterium ADurb.Bin118 | reverse complement strand
AACGATCCGGTCCAATTGAAATAACAGTAAAGCACGAAGGCATCCACCAGCGTGATGATCCAAAGCACCAGGACAAAGGGATGCCGGAGCAGTTTCATGGCTTCCAGCCAGGCCAGTTTTTCCGCGCCCGTATCTTTTTTCGGAGGGGTGTGGGGTAGGGTGAGACTGTAAGCCGCCATGACAAGCGAGGCGATGCCGGCCACGATATAGGTCCAGCGGGTGGCGGCAAACAACGCCGGACCGCTCAAGCCGTGACCCAGCACCGTGCCGAGCCACGCCACCAACCCTTCCGGTTGCGCGGCGCGCACCGCGTCCCAATCCACCAGAATGAACGTGAACGGCCAGGCGGCGAGAATCCAACCAATCGTTCCGCCCATCCGCACAATGCCAAACTCTTTCTGGGCATCCCGCATGTGGGTGAAGGCGATGGAGTTGCAGATGGACATCGTGGGGACGTAAAGCAGACAGTGCAGCAGCATGAGCCCGAAGAACGGCCAGAACGCCCGGGTGAAAGCCAGGCCGAAGATGGCCAACCCGCCGACGAGATGGCTGAACGCGAGGAATTTTTCCGCCGCGAAACTCCGGTCGGCAAACTGGTTGCTGAAGAACATGCCCACAATGGCGGCGATGGGGAACGCATTCAGCACCCAGGATTGTTGGAGCGGTGAATATCCCAGACTGGGCAGATATCCATAGACCAACGGCATCCAGCAGCCCCAGATGAAGCTCTGGAGCACCATCATGATGAAGAGCCGGCGAATGGTCGGATTCATGGCATCGCCACGGAGAATGCGGGTGGGATTCGTCCCGCGCCCGGGGAGCTGGCCCGCCGTCGGGCGCGCTCCCCAGGTTCGCGGTTCGGATTCAAAACGAATCAGTGCCGCCGTTGTTGGCTATTCGATGCCGCCACTCACGGGCGGAAGGCCAGGAGCAGCGCCAACGCACCGGCCAGCGTAGCCAGCAGAGGCACCATGAACACCTTGCTCCAGTTGAATTTCCCGGCCACGGAGGACTTGTCCATGACAAACCCCGCCGCCTGCGTGCCGAAGAACATCGCCAATCCGGCGGTCACGAGGATGATGAGCGCCTGCGCCGAGCCGACAATTTCCGGCGGTGCCACCGCGTTGACATACATCTGTCCGGCGATCATGAAGAAGACGTAGGCCAGCCCGTGGAAGATTTGTCCGCCGATGATCAACGGTTTGGGCGCTTTGAACGTGTAGAGGCCAAACAGCAGCATCCACGACGCAGCGCCCAGGGTCAGCGTCCATTTCGCGCCGAGTTGATTGAAGAACAGCCCCAGCAGGAACAAGGTGGCCAGCGCCTGCGCGGCTTGGGCAATGCCCATGATGCCCGGCACGTTCTTCCCGGACACGCCTTGGTCCTGGAGGAACTGGCCGGTGCCGAGGAAGTAGAACTGTTGCATGCCGGCCACAATCAACGAGGCGACGATGAACACCGCAAAGGTCGGATCCGACAACATGGAGAGCGCCTGGAACATCGGCACGCCCTCACTGCCCTTGGGCGGGGTGGCCGGCTGGATGACGCACACCACCGCCATGATTGCGGACAGGATGGCCGCAAATTTCAGACAGTCGCTGCCATCGCTTTCGCCTTTGTGGAGATTGCGCCATCCTGTGAGCATGTAGCCCACCAGCGCCCAGGCCACCGGCGCCCAGATGAAAATCTTGGGCGATTGCGCCCCCGCATCCGTGAGATGACTGAACATGAGCGAGTTCACCAGCGGAATTGTGGCTGCGTACAGCATGGAGTACCCCAGCATGACGCAGAAGAGCGGACGAAATTTGGTGGTGCGCGCCGCCACAAAGAGCAGGAGCACGCCCAGGCCGTGGCAGACGGCGAGAACCCACCGTGTGTCCACGTATTTATCGGCCAGTTGGCCGGCGATCAGCGGCGAGATCATGCTGGCCAGCGGCAGGGTGGCGTAAATCCAGCCGGTCTGTTTGCCGGTCATTTTGAGCGGACCGAGCAATCGTGGCGCCAGCACGGGCATCCAGGCGCCCCAGACGGCGTATTCCAAAAACATCAGAGCGCTGAGTTGTAGATAGAGGGTGGTTTCCATGGTTTCGAGTGATGTGGATTCAGTGTTGTGATCTGGTTCCTCCACAGCCCGGCGCCGCACGATGCCCGCCCGCCGGCAGTGCCGGTTGGCGTGGTCGCAAACCCGTGTTGTTCAGGCCGGTATCCAATGCGTCGGGGCCGTTGGGTGAAACGAACTGGCCCGACGCTAGTTCATTCGCGCGCCGTCTGGCAAGCAGAAAGACAAATCTTCAGGCTTGCCCGCGGCCAAGGAGGCTGATAAGCCTATCGCACCATGACGACAACCTCCATTGTAGATCGCCTCGCGGTGTGCAGTTGGTCGCTTCAACCCGCCACCCCCGAGGAATTGTTTCAAAGCCTGGAAGCCATCGGCCTGCCGCGGGTGCAGCTCGCCCTGGACCCGTTACGCGAGAAGCCGGAGGTCTGGGGCCGCTTCGGCGCCGAGGCCGCCCGTCGCGGAGTGACCATCGTTTCCGGCATGTTCGGCACCGTGGGCGAGGACTACACGACCTTGGACACCATCAAAGTCACCGGCGGCGTGGTGCCCGATGCCACCTGGGAACAGAACTGGCGGAACATTCAGCAAATTGTCAACATCGCCGCCGATCTTGGACTGAAACTGGTCACGTTCCACGCAGGCTTCCTGCCACACGAGGAGAGCGACCCGGGCTTCGCCAAACTCTTCCAGCGCATCTCGCAGATTGCCGATCTCTTCAGCCAGCGTGGCATCAGCCTTGGCTTCGAAACCGGCCAGGAAACGGCGGAGACCTTGAGCCAGTTTCTGACGAAGCTTAACCGGCCAACCGTCGGCGTGAATTTTGATCCGGCCAACATGATCCTTTACGCCAAGGGCGATCCGATTGCCGCCTTGCGCACGCTCTCGCCCTGGCTCAAGCAATGTCATATCAAGGATGCCAATCTCACCCAAACGCCCGGCACGTGGGGTGAGGAAGTCGTGGTCGGGACGGGCCAGGTGGATTGGGCCGCATTTTTTGCCCTGCTGCGCACCTTGAACTTTACCGGCGATTGCTGCATCGAACGGGAAGCCGGCAGCCAGCGCATTGCCGACATCCGCGCCGCCCGGGATCACGTCGCCAAACTTGCCTGATTCCCGGCGGTTATTCGAATTGCGGCCCCGCTCGGAAGGCGGGGCCGATTTTTTCACGGCGCGTCCCGCTTTGGTCAGCGTGATTGCGCAGCCGCTGGAATTGCTCGTGCTCCGGTGTCGAATTTCCCAAGCCGGGAAATCCTCGCGCCAGCTTTTGGAGTGCGCCAGTCCTCTGGCGCTTTTTGCGGCTGTAGCCGGACGATGGCGTCCTCATGCTCTCCGTTCACGAGCGTGGAGAGCAACCCCTTTTCCACCCTCACAGGTTAACCAACAAGGCGATTAAACGCGTCCAGCAAGCGGAGACGAATTGCAAAATGAAGCGTGCATTCCGGCGGTATTTTGCTGATCTTCGCGCCGGCACCATGACGCCGATGAAATGAGACAACGCAAAATGCATCTTCACCTTCTGTTGAGCGCGGCCGGAATCTTCATGATGTGGATAGGCGCGTTCGCGGCAGAGCCGGACCGGACGCTGGTGTTCAGCGGCCCGTTTGTGCGGATTTATGATCCCAGTGTTGGCGAAAAACAGCCTTGGTACATCAACGACCACTGTTTTATCCGGGCACAGGACGGCGTCTGGCATCTCTTCGGGATCACGCATCCCGAACCGGCCCGCCCGTTGTCGGAAACCAATTTTGCCCATGCCACCGCCCGGCGCCTCTTACAGCAACCGTGGGATCCGCAGCCCTTCGCCCTGACCGTCGCTCCGGAGTCGCCCTGGCGCGAAGCGCATCTCTGGGCGCCGCACGTGATCTGGCACAGCAACCTCTATTACATGTTTTACTGTGCGGGAGATGAAGATCATACCCGCTACAAAATCCATCTCGCTACCTCGCCCGACCTGCGTGCGTGGACGCGTTCGCCCAAAAATCCGCTGGTGGTGGACGGATTTGATGCGCGCGATCCGTTCATCCTGCGGCTCGCCGATCAATGGGTCATGTATTACACCGCCAACAGCCGCCCGGAAGGGGGCAACCACATCGTGGCCTACGTCACCAGCCGCGACTTGCTGACGTGGACCAACCGCGGCGTGGCCTTTACCGATCCGGAAACCGG
>MWDV01000263.1 GCA_002070715.1 Verrucomicrobia bacterium ADurb.Bin118 | reverse complement strand
AACACCACCACCAACGATTATGCCTGACCTCAACAATCAGCCCGATTTACCGGGGTTTTTAACCGGACAGCAGTGTGTTACAGTATGAAACAAATTGGCTTCGCAATCATCGCCCTGTGGCTGGCCGGCGTCGCGTCCGCCAGCGAGGTTTATATCAATGAAGTGCTGCCCAACACCCCCGGGAGCGACACGGGCAATGAATACTTTGAATTGCGCGGCACCCCCAACCTGCCCCTGACCGGTTATTATTTGATCAGCGTGGAAGGTCAAGGCACCGGGACGCCCGGCAAAGGCGACATCAATCAATTCTTTGATTTGAGCGCGTTCTCACTCGGCGCGAATGGGTATCTGTTTGCGCGCCAGGCGGGGAGCAAATACACGCCGACCGCTCCCGGGGCCACCGTCATCGAGAACACGCTCGGCACGGGTTGGGGACAGGCAAACGCGGGCGGCGTGGGCAGTACGGTGGGGCATTATTCCGATGGCACCCAGGTGGACTTGGAAAACAGCGCCACCACGATTCTGCTGGTGAAAGTGGCGCCGGGTGGCGTGACGCCCACCAATACCATTGACCTGGACACGGACAACGACGGGTATCTGGATTTGCCCGATGGCTGGACGGTGGTGGATTCGGTGGGGATCATGGATGGGGCCAATGCGGCGGCGACGGACTCCCTTTATGGGGCCATTAATTTCCGGGCACCCGACACGAACGGGAACTACGTCGGCACCTGCGTTTACGGCAACATTATCAATGTGCCGGGGCCGCTCACCACCAGCGCGGGCACCTTTTACGTGGGGCGCAAAGGCGAGTCCACCGGTTCGACGGCCTACGATTGGGTGGGGGCCATTATTGACGGCAAGGCGTCGGCACCCCGGGATTTCATTTTTCACAGCGCCAGCGATCCCGCCTACAACGGTCTGAAAATTGCCGATATGGCCTACGGCGGGCCCAATCTGGCACCTCCCGTCGAGCCGCTGCCCCCCGCGCCTCCCGTTTTGATCGGGCCGGCCAGCGATGCGATGGACATCGCCACGACAGCGGTTTTGCAGGCCAGCGTGAGTGATCCGGGAGGCAGTAATTTAACCGTCACCTTTTACGGCGGCCCCGTCGCCACCGGCCCGGACTTCACCCTCGTCGCGCTGCCCGATACGCAATACTACAGCGCGCAGGCCCGGCGCGGACTGCCGGCCATGTTCACTGCGCAAACCGATTGGATCGTCGCCAACCGCCTCGCGTGGAACATCGCCTACGTGGCGCATTTGGGCGACATCGTGGATACCGGCGATGTGCTGTCCCAATGGCGCAATGCCACCAACGCACTTTACCGGCTGGAAGATCCGCTGACCACCGGCTTGCCGGAGGGCATTCCTTATGGGGTGGCGGTGGGCAATCACGATCAGGCGCCCAACGGCGATCCCAGCGGCAACAGCACCGCTTACTTCAACCAGTTCTTTGGCGTGGACCACTTCGCCGGCAAGGCGTACTACGGCGGTCATTACGGTGACAATAACGACAACCACTTCGATCTCTTCTCCGCCGGGGGCATGGATTTCATCGTCGTTTACTTCGAATACGATACCAAGGCCAACGCCGCCGTGCTCTCCTGGGCCAAGGCGCTCCTGCAGACCCATGCCCACCGCCGCGCCATCGTCGTCAGCCATTACATCGGCCGCGCCAGCACCCCGTCCTCGCTGGGATCGCAGGGGAGCGCCATCTATAAAGCGCTCCGGTCCCAGCCCAACCTGTTTCTCATGCTCTCCGGCCACGTCAATGGGGAGGGATCGCGCACCGATGTCTATGCCGGAAACACGGTTCACACCCTGGTGGCGGATTACCAGTTCCGCCCCGGCGGCGGCGATGGATTCCTGCGGTTACTGCGTTTCTCGCCGGCTTTCAACCGCGTTCGCGTCTTCACTTACTCCCCTTGGCTGCGCGAATACGAAACCGACGCGGACAGCCAATTCGAGTTCGCCTACGACATGCAGGCGGCGGCAACGGCCTTTACACCGCTGGCAACCAATCAGGTGGCTTCCGGCAGTCTGGTGAATTACACTTGGCCCGACTTGTCCCCCGGGGCTGCCTATGATTGGTATGTTACGGTCAGCAACGGACGGGAATCGGTGGCCAGTCCCATCTGGCGTTTTGCCACCGCGCCGGAGAATCCGCCGTGGACCAATCTGGCGCCGATTCTCAATGAATTTGCGCATCACACCATGCCGGCCAATACCACCACGGAAATTCCGTTCACGATTGACGACCCAGAAACAGATCCCACCAATCTGGTGGTGACCGCTTCTTCCAGCAACGACGCACTCCTGCCGCCGGCGGGCATTTCAATCGGCGGAACGGGGGCCGATCGCGTGCTGCAATTAACGCCCGCGCTGGATCAAGCCGGGGCCGCGTGGCTCACGGTGGCCGTGAGCGACGGCGATTACACGCCCAGCAAATCGTTCATGCTCAAGGTGCTGCAGCCGGAGATTCTCGCGCTCTGGGATTTCAACAGTAATCCGCCGGACAACAACTCGTCCACCGGCACCCTGATTCCGGCGATGGGCGCCGGTGTCGCCGCTAGCGTGGGCACGGCGACCAATTCGCTGAACAGCGATGTGGCGTCGCGCAGTTTTGATCCCCGCCAGTCGGACAACTCCAAATGGCGCCTGGCCTCGTTCCCGGCGCAAGGCACCAGCAACCGGACCAGCGGCGCGGAATTCCGCGTGAGCACGGTTGGCTACCGCAACATTGGCGTCTCCTGGGATCACTACAACAGCGCCGCCGCCAGCCGGTATTGGCGGGTGCAATACACCGTGGACGGCATCCACTTTAACAACACAGCCTTCGTTTATACGAATCCACACGAAACACTGTGGTTGCCCACCGGACTCAGTCTGGCCGGCCTTCCGGGTGTGGACAACAATCCCAACTTCGGTCTGCGCATCGTCAGTGAATGGGAAAGCACCGCCACCGGACACGGCGCCGATCAGTATCGCGGCACGCAAGCCAGCGGCGGCTACAGTCCCACCGGGACGCTTTGGCTGGATATGGTTACGATCTCGGGAGAGATCCTCCCGCCCCAGCTCGCCTTGGATCGGGTGGAGAATCGGCTTCTCCTTTCCTGGCCCACCAATCAATGGTCGTTTACGCTGCAGAGCCGGACCAGCCTGTCCGCCGGCCATTGGGAGGTCGTGCCCACCCCGCCGCTGGTGACCAACGGCTACAACCTGGTGGTAACGACCAATACCGCCAGCACCCGTTTCTTCCGCCTGGCCCGCTGAGCAAGTCTCAATGGGAAACGGATGCCGCGGGCGCGCGCAGGCGGGCGGCGCGGTCGAAGTGTTCCCGCGCTTCTTCGTCCCGCCCCTGTTGTTGCAGGAGCAGGCCCAGTTGATAATGCGGCAGAGCCAGCCGGGCATCGTCGGCGCCGACTTGGCGTTCGCCGAGCCGGAGCGCCTCACGGTAGTGGAACTCCGCCTCTTGCGGACGGTCAAACTTGGCCAGCGCCAAGCCCAGGTTGTAGTGGGCGTTGAGATGGTCCGGCTGCAGCGCCAGGACGCGCTGGAACGCCTCCATTGCCTCCGCCTCCCGCCCCTGCCGGCCCAGGATCACGCCGTAGTTGTAGTGCCCTTCCACGGAATCGGGATGACATCTGAGCGCCTCAAGGAAATGCTCCGCCGCCGCATCCAGCGATCCTTGGGCAAGCAGGAGCAGGCCCAAATTCAAGTGCGCTTCGTAATAGGTCGGTAAAATTGCCAAAGCCTGTTCGTAGTGATATTGCGCTTCCGCTGTGCGGCCAACCGTCGCCAGGTGAAATGCCAGACTGTGGTGGGCCAGGTAGTTCTTTTCGGTGACCGCCAATGCCCGGCGAAAAAGCGTCTCGCTGTTCTCCCAGTGCCGCAGTTGATAATGCGTGGCCAGACCACCCGCAATCAACAGGGCCCCCAAGGTCAGGCTGGCCATCATGGCCTTTGGTCGCCCCGCTGAAGTCCACTCCGCCACACTCCAGATCAGCGCCACGAAAATTCCGATTAGCGGCACGTACGTGTAGCGGTCCGCATAAGCCTGGTCGCCCACCTGCACCAGCCCGATCACGGGGATCAACGTTCCGACATACCAAAACCATCCGACCGCCAGCCAGGGTCGCCACCGGATCTGTCCCACGACCCCTCCGGTTATCAGCGCCAGCAACAGCGCCGCGAAAATAATCCAAGGCCAGGGTTGCGCTCCTGGGTGGGGATAAAAAACCGCCAGATCATCGGGCCACACCATCTTCCGGAGATACACCACGTAGGCGGTTGCCGCATTGGTGATCCGTTGGTCCAGCGGCACGCGGCTGAGCGAGGCGACCGCGCCGCCGCGGCTCTGTGCAAAAAACGTCACCCCGCACGCCGCCACCGTCAGCAGGAAAAACGGAATCTTCTCGCGCAACAGCGCGGCCCAATCACTTGGACGGGGTGTTGCCAGCGAGACCCGCCGCAGCGGCCACACATCCAACAACAGCAATACCAACGGCAGCGCCACCACCATGGGTTTGCTCAACAGGCCCAGTGCAAAACAGATCAGTGCGGCCAGATAAGACCCGCGGGCGCGTTCGCGGGCGCCCATCCGGCGTTGCGCATAACCGGCGTAAAACCAGAGGGACAACAGCCAGAACAAACCGCTCAGCACATCCTTTCGTTCGGAGACCCAGGCCACGGATTCTACATGCAAAGGATGTAACGCAAAGAAACCGGCCACGAACCCGCTGGGCCAGAGCTGGCCGGTCAGGCGCCACAGCACCCCCAACAAGAGCAGGCTGTTGACGCCATGCAACAGCACATTGGTCAGATGCGGTCCCCACGCGGCGGTCCCAAAGAGTTGCACATCCGTCATGAGGGAAAGCCAGGTCAACGGATGCCAGTTGCTGGCGTGGACCGTTGTGAAAGCCCAGACCACGCCTTGCCAAGTCAGCCCCGCCAGCACCTCCGCGTTCTGGGTAAAATAAAGCGGGTCGTCATAATTGACGAACTCGAGCCGCAACGCCGGCCAGTAGAAGAACAGGGTCAAGGCGGCCAACAGGACGGCAGCGCTCCCCACTCGAAACTTGTTTGCGTTGTTTTCCATGTGCGGCTCGTGCGGCGCGGGCCAAGGTAAGGCTGGGCCGGAGAACCCGGCAAATCATTTTGCGTGCGGCCTGCGCGCGGAAGAACGCAGCACCCCCAGCGGGCAATCCCAAGTGAAAGGCCCTGGTCGCATGAAGGCGGAACCCAGGCGTAGCTCATTATGGCATTGATGTCGGCGGGCACTTCTGCGTATTAGCTGGCTGACATGCCCAACAGATTCAGAAACCATTTTATGTCGAGTCGCTTTGGAAATTGGGAGGCCGATGTATTTATCCACCAGCAACGACCGTCGGACGGACAATTGCGGGCTGCGGTCAGATGGAAATCCGCGTGCTGAGATGGCCACCCCAACCATCAACCGACTGGACTACGAAAGTGAGCTGTGGCGCGACGGCTTGACGCGCGTGGCCGGGGTTGATGAAGCCGGACGCGGGCCGCTGGCCGGACCGGTGGTGGCGGCGGCGGTGATGTTGCCTCCCCGGTGGCGTGAAACCGGTTGCGACGAGCGGTTGCGCGGGCTGAACGACTCCAAGCAACTCACCGAAGCCCGGCGCGAAGAATTTTTTGCCGTGCTAACTTCGCATCCTGAAATTTGTTTTGCCATTGCCTGCGTGGACGCCGCCGTGATTGACCGGCTGAACATTCTGCAAGCCACTCACCGGGCGATGGCCGAGGCACTTAGGCAATTACGACCACCGCCCGAACACGTGTTAGTGGACGGCCGGCCGGTGAAGTCGCTGGATTATCCCCAGACGGCCTTGGTGAAGGGCGACGCCCGCAGTTATTCCATCGCCGCCGCCAGCGTGCTGGCAAAAGTCACGCGGGACCAGATGATGCACAAATTTGAGCAGCAGTATCCAGGCTACGGTTTCGCCGAGCACAAAGGCTACGGCACCCCGCAACATCTGGCCGCCCTCGCCAGGCTCGGGCCCTGCCCGATCCACCGGCGTAGTTTCGCGCCGCTCAAAGCGCGGCAGGGAGCGTTATTTTGAGGCGTGAACCTGATTCGGCGCATCAAGGAACGATTGACCGGCCCAGCGCGGCCGGAGCATCTGCGACGCGGCAAGTTGGGCGAGCGCGCCGCGAGGAAGCATCTTCGGAAACACGGACTCAAGTTTTTGACGGCGAATTTCCGGTCGGCGCACGGCGAGATTGATCTCGTGTTTCGTGACGGCGATTGCTTGGTGTTCGTGGAAGTGAAGGCGCGGTCCTCGGAGAATTGGACGCGTCCCGCCGCCGCCGTCAACGCCGCCAAACGCCGCCGGCTCTCCCAAACCGCGCTCGCCTATCTGCGGCAGTTGAAAAATCCGCGGGTGAAAATTCGTTTCGATATCGTGGAGGTGTTGCTCGCAGAGGGAAAAGTGCGCGAGGTGCGGCATTTGCCCAACACCTTTCCCTTGGAACGCCCCTATCGGCACGGGTGAAAACAGGAGGGCAGGCGTGAATTGCCCGGCGGCGTTTCGTTCCGGTCGCCGACGGGCGATGGTTATCTCCAGTAAAAACTCAGCACGGGCACATCGCGGGGGCTGTTGCGTCCCACGATGGCGATAAACGTGCGTTTGTAACTGTTGACCTCGGCTTCCACAGTGACTTCAAAGGTGCGGCTGCGTTGGTCAAAATACCGGGCGGCCACCGCGGCTTCCTGCTGGCTCAAGCCGGCGCTGGCCAGAAACGCGAGGACGTTCATGCCCTGACTCCCGGCGGGCGTGTCGTCGTCGGTGCCCTCCTGGCCGTCGTACCCGGAACGCAGGGTGATGATCTGGGCGGCGCGGTTTTCATCAATGAAAGGGACCATTTGCAGCACCATGAGCGAGGCGGTGTTGATATTGATTTTGCCGGAGGAAATCGGCGTGAAGAGGTCCATCAATCCGACGGGATAGCCGAGAGGGGTGCCCACGCGGCCCAGGCGTTGGTTCTGGCGCTCGAACCGACCGGGCGTGTGGTTGGTGCTGGCGGGACCAAAATAGAGGTCCGGCGTAACCCCGCGCACCAGCAGCAACTCGGACAAATCGTCAATCGGCCGGTTCTTCGCGTAATACGGCGGAATGAGGGTCTGATAATAATCACTTTCCGCGCCGCCAATGTGCGTGTTGTCATCGGGATCCACCCAATCCAGGATGGCGGCGATCACTGCGGGGAACTCGCCGGCATCCGCGTCCATGAGCATGAAAGCGCGTTGGAGCACGGCTTCATCGGCCACATTGATGTTAAACTTTCGCTCCAGGTCCATGATCTTGACGGAGAACCGGCCGTTGCCCAGCTCGACATCGGTCAGGCCGATGCCGGTGAGGGGGCTGTTGGAAGTGCATTGTCCTCCCGGACCACCCGCCCAAATCTGGTTCAGTGAGTCGTAGGGTTCGCATCCCAGCGCGAGTTGCTGCGCGAGGACGAATCGGGCCAGTTCCACGCCGGACCGGCCCAACCATTGCAGTTCGGTTTCGGAATTCGCATTACGCGCCAGTTTGGTTTCCACCTTCATCGAATAGGCAAAACCGCCCGCCAACACCGACAACACCAGAATCGTGATCATCACGATGATCAAGGCGATGCCGGCGGAAGCGGATGGACGACGAATGCGCATGGCTCGGTTGTTCAACGGGGCGGTACCGGCGCGGGCATAGGCAAGGCGGGGCCGCCCGGGCCACCTGGGACAATCGGGCCTCCGGGGGTGCCTGGCGCTCCGGGTGTTCCCGGTGCTCCTGGTACGCCCGGAGTGCCCGGCGCGCCGGGGATTCCAGGTTGTCCCGGCGGCAGCATGGGCGTTTGGAAGGCTGGCGGAGTGCCGGTGCTGCCCGGAGCGATGACGCGGGTGATTTCCTCCACGGTTTCCGACGCGCGACCGTCCGACCGCCGCAGGCTCAGCGTGAGCTTGATGAGCTTGGGCAGTTGATTGGTCTGCTGCCATTCATCCACCCAATCGTTGACCCGCGAATCCCAGAATTCCATCACGAATTCCTGCACATCACGCGCCAGGACGAGCGGGTATTCCTCCTCATCCTCATCCATCTCGGTGAGGATTGATTGCTGGCGCAGGACCAGTTCCTTGTTGCCGTCCGGGCTGGTTTCAACCGAATAAGTCAGCCGCCGCACGTCCAGATCCCCGAATCGCCCGCCGCGCGGAAACGATTTGGGCAACCGAGCCACGAAACTCAACAGGGCGTCGCTCCCATTTTCCGCCACAAAACCGTAGTAGTCCACGTTGCGGACAAACAACATCATGCTCCCCATCGAATCCTCGAGGGTTTGCAGCGCGATGCGCGAACGCTGCGCCGCCGCCGCTGCGTCCAAGCCCACCTTGGAAGCGCGCAGAATGGCCGTCCAACTCGAATAAATCGCCGCCACGACCAGGCTCAGGATGGCGATGGAAATGAGCACCTCCACCAGCGTGAAGGCGGAACGGGCGCGGACGGGAAACGGTTTCATCAGCGCAGCCCCGTTGTGCCCATCGCCGGGACGGAATCCGGGCGAAACAGGAAAATGCTCATGGTGGAGACGGACGGTTGTTTGCCGCGGCCGCCCTGCACCAACAGGTCCACCCGGAACAGTCCGTTGGTAATCAGCATCGCGTCATAGGAATACTCGTACTCCGGATAAACATCGCCGAAATCGCCGGAGAAAACCCCTTCTTCGAGCCGGTTGGAGACCGCGAGAAACGACGCGATGGCACCGGCGTCCACCGTGGTCTGGTGCAGGGCGCGGGCGTTGCGCAAGGTGTTGGACACCATGCCGAGGATGGCAAAGACTGCCATGAAAAACAGGGCCATCGCCACCATCACTTCGATCAGACTCAAGGCGGCGGCCCGGCGCCGGCGCGCCCGCGGGAGGAGGGACTCCAGTCGTGAGTTCATTGCGCGCCAATAGTCTCCACCCTCGCCAGGCTGGTGGTGGCTTCCAGTGAAATTTTACGGAACTCGTTTTTCTCCGAGCGCAAAACGATGGTCAATTCGTCGCACGTGCCGTTGGGATGAAACCGCACGCGCGCTTCTTCCTCGTCCTTGTACTCAAAGAAATTCACGTCCACCATCTCGATGATCAGACGATCAGAAATATGCGCGGACGTGCCGGAGCGGGGGCCGGGAACGGCAAGATTCCCGGGCAGGCGCTCCCCGGCGTCGGCCGCGCGGGCGGGCGCGGCGCCGCTGAAGGACAACAATCTTTCGTGCGGTCGGATGCTCAACTCGACCGTGGTGCCGCGTAGAATGGCCTGGGCGCGGGCGTTGCTGCAGACTTCCATGATGTCGCTGACCGCCTGGCGCAAATCCTCCTTCTGATACGCCCGGTAAATGGCGGGCAGGCCCATCGTCGCCACGATAGCCAGAATCCCCACCACCAGCATGATTTCGATGAGCGTGAAAGCGCCGGCGGACCGGTGGAAACAACCGAAGACCGTCCGCGCCCGTCCCACTCCGCATCCCCGAGTTGGCAGATACGTTTTCACCGCGCGATGTTGGAAGTGATGGCGAACATGGCCGACAACACGCTCAACAACAGGAAACCGACGCCCAACGCCATG
The DNA here is from genome assembly GCA_002070715.1 of Verrucomicrobia bacterium ADurb.Bin118. GTDB lineage: Bacteria > Verrucomicrobiota > Verrucomicrobiia > Limisphaerales > MWDV01 > MWDV01. The sequence goes on along the minus strand of MWDV01000263.1, from coordinate 8,284 downwards.
ACAATGATGAGCACCGGTTCGATCATGTTGGTCAGCACGCGCAGCGCAATGGCCAGTTCGTTTTCATACGTATCGGCCACGTTTTTGAGCGCCCCCGGCACGTCGCCGGTTTCCTCGCCGATCTTGACGAGGTCCACCATGAGTTGGGGGAAGACCTTGCTGCGGGCCAGCGGTTGCGCGATGGTTTTGCCGTCGGTCACATCCTCGCGGGTGCGCGCGATGGCTTCCTTGAGCAACCGGTTCGGAATGACCTGTTCGGTGATCTTGAGCGCGGTGAGGACCGGCACCCCGTTTTCCAGCAGGGTGGACAGCGTGCGCGCAAACGTGGCGAACAGATTCAGCCGAATCACGCGTCCGAACAGCGGCGCGTTCATCTTCCACTCGTCAATTTTGCGCCGGCCTTCTTCCGTGGATTGGAAGCGTTTGAACACCACCAGCATCACGAGGGCCACCGCGATCATCAACCACCAGTATCCGGCAAACAGATCGCTGATGCTCACCAGCAGTTGCGTCATGATGGGCAGTTCGACCTGCATCCCCTCAAACATGGTCAGGAATTTGGGCAGCATGTAGGTCATGAAGAAAAACATGATCGCCACCCCCGTCGCCGCCACAAACGCCGGATAAACCAGTGCCGAAGTGAACTTGGATTGCACCTGCGCAAACCGCTCGAAATGATCGGCCATGCGCCGCAACACATCCACCAACGCGCCGCTCTGTTCGCCCGCGCGAACCATGTTCACGTACAAATCCGAAAAAATGACCGGTTGCCGGGACATGGCGTCGGAAAGACTTTTCCCCTCCATCACCTCCTGGCGCAGTCCTTTGCTAACGTCGGCGGAGATGCCGCGCGTTTCCAAGTGCGTCATGCTGTTCAACGCCACCGTCAGCGGCATGCCGGATTGGAGCAGGTTGGCCAGTTGTTGGGTGAACGTGGCGAGCTCCTGCAACTTCGGTTTGCGTTGGCGGGCGAAGTATTCCCGCGCGGTTGGCGGCAGCAGGGCCGCCCACTCGCGTTTGCCGGATTTCGTCGGACGCTCCGCCGCTGCCGCTCCTCCTTTGGCGGCATCAATGGAAACGGGGAACAATCCCAGGCGCTCAATCTGGTTGAGGGCCGCGCTGCGGTCCGCGCCCTCAAGCACGCCTTCCACAACTTCCCCGGTTCGGCGCCGGGCTTTGTATGCAAACTGCGCCATGTCCTATGAATTCAAAACCGTAATCATCAAAAAGTTGCCCCCGTCTCCGGTGCCGGCGCGTCCGCCGCGGCTGGTGCCGTGCCGGAGGCCTCGTTCAGACTGCCCCGCCGGTAGCCTTGCAAATCCACCGTGACGTGCGCGTAGCCGATTTTTTTCAAGGCCTCCGCCACGCGCGCTGCGGTGCCGTTGCCGAGGAATTTGGGCAGCTCCGCCACACCTACCTCAATGCGGGCGAGGGCGCGCGGAAGTTCGGATTTCAATTCATGATGCCGCACGCGGATATCGTAAAACCCCAGATCGCGCAGCACATTTTCGGCTTGCTCAATCATCCCCAGTTTGGCGGGCGAGACGGCCTGGCCGTAGGGCACGCGCGAGCTGAGACACGCCATCTGCGGCTTGTCGGCGGTGGGTAAACCGAAGCGGGCGGATAAGGCGCGGATTTCCGCCTTGGTCAACCCCGCCTCTTTGAGCGGCGCCCGGACTTTGAACTCCGCCGCCGCCCGAGCGCCGGGCCGAAAATCGCCCACGTCACTCGCGTTTTCTCCGTAAACAATCACCGCGAACCCTTCGGCCCGCGCCAACGGGACGAGTTCGGTGAACAATTCTGTCTTGCAGAAATAACAACGATTAACGGGGTTGGCGAGGTAGTCGGGGTTCTCGAATTCCCGGGTGTGAATCACGCGCACCGGGAACCCAAATTGCCGGCCCAACGCGAGCGCTTCCTCCAGTTCCCGGCGGGCCAAGCTGGGCGAATCGGCAATCGCCGCCAGCGACCGCGCGCCCAGCGTTTGATGCGCCACATACGCCAAGAACACGGAATCCACCCCGCCCGAATAAGCAACGAGGCAGGAGCCGCAATCTCGCAGTAAGGCTCGCAGATTTTCGAGTTTTCCGGTCAACACAACTGCAAAATGGCATCTTCCGCAGGCATTGTCTAGGCGCGGCCCGGAGACTGAAGCGCCGGAATAGCCGTTGACTTGAGCCTTTGCCGTGCGCTGACGGATGGAGGATCGGCGGGCCGCGTCAGGAAAGACGGGCCCGGCGTCCGGTCTGTTTGGTCAATCTTCCGGCAGCGGTTTGCCTTTGGTTTCTGGCGCCCAAAGCAGCGCGCCCATGCCGACGAGATATATGCCCGACATCAGGATCGCCGCGGTGCGGAAAGGCATTTGCGTGCTCAACCAGCCGAGCATGTAAGGGAAGGGCGCGGCCAAATACCGGACGGTGTTGTAGCAGAAGCCCACCCCCGTCCCGCGCAACCGGGTGGGATAAATCTCCGGAAAATAAATGGAATAACCCGCGAACACGGCCAGTTGGGCAAAGCCCATCAACGGCAACATCCAATAGGCGTCCGTGGCGGATTTCAGTGCGTAAAACACGTACGCCGTCGTCACCAGGCACATGGCGAAGGAGAGCAGGAACGCCAACCGCCGGCTGAAGGCGGCGGCCAGAAACGTAAACGTGAACATGCCCAGCAGCGACCCCACATCCTGGAGCAACATGCCTTTGCCGCGCACCTTGTCCATGGTTTGTTGCATCTCCGCAAGGGCTCCGGGGAACGTCTGCTCCAGCAACTGACGATTCAAAAACATCTGGTCAGCGGCGGCGGGTTTGGTGGCTAGTTGTTGCACCAGATTCAACGTGCTTTTCTTGAGGGGCACCTCTTGGAAGGCCGACTCGTTGTATAAAGAACCGGTGAGGATCAACCCGTTCAATTCCTTGAGCAAATTTGCCTGCAGCGACGCAGGCGTCTCGGTCCCGGCCGACTGATCAATTTGGCGCACCAAGTCGGGTGAGAGGCGATCTTTGATGCTTACGAGTGCCGCGTTGGCCGGCTGTTGCAACGCCGAAACAATGGCTTGGGGTTGTCTGAGGTCTTTGGCCTGCAACGGTTGTTCTTTTAACGCGGTGGAAATCAATTCCGGCGAAAAGAAACCAATCCCCCACAACCCCACCATGCCGGCCAGACCGAGGCAGATGCCCACCAGTGTGTTCCGTCGCCAGCGTGGATGCCGGAAGAGGTCGCCCATGGAGCCCACCTTGGCGGCGTCCCGTTTGCCGCTGACCGCCTGCGCTTTGGCCCGTTTCCACGCTTCCGGTTCCTTGAGCATGAAGATGATCGGCACCACTAGGATGGCCGGCACGATGCCGACAAAGAACAACACCCGCCAACCGGGGAAATTGCCGAAAAAGGCTTCCCGTCCGGGATTGATGCCCAAGCTCAGGGCGGCGCCCAACATGTTGCCCACCGCCGAAAGCGCTTGCAGGGAACCGAGGGCCACCGTGCGGAAATGGCCCGGAACGCTTTCCGCCACCAAGGTCGTTGCCGCGCCAAACATGCCGCCCACACCCAGCCCGACCAAAAACCGGTATAAGACAAAGTCTAGCCAGCCTTGCGCCAGTCCGCACAACCCCGTGAACCCGGAGTAAACCAGCAGCGTGACCGCCATGGTTTTCACCCGGCCCCACTTGTCGCTCATGACGCCGAAGATGATGCCGCCCGTGGCCCAGCCGACCATCATCGCCATCGTTGCCAGGCCAATGAACTCCTTGACGTTGCTCAACTGGGTGGGATTGCCGGCCAACAGATCCTTCAGCGCGGATTCACGCGCCAGCGTAAACAGCCGTTGATCCATGCAATCAAACAACCAGCCCGCCGAGGCAATGAGGACAACCAACCAGTGGTACAACGTGATTTTCTCGGGCGCTGTGAGAGGGGAGGAAGCGGCCCCCGGGGCCGGCGGTTGGGATCCTTGTGCGTCGCTCGAAACTTGCATGGCCCGCAATGTCGTCAGGATAACGCGCCGGTGTCAAGCAACACTCCCGCCCTGCCCCGCGCGCCGTTGGCAAAACTCCGAGCCTCCGGCAGCTTAAAACCATTGCGGCCGCCCCCGCCGCACTGGCAGTCTGCCGCCATGAAACGACGCCAGTTCCTAACGGCGGCGGCCACCACCACCGGTCTAGCCGCCACACTGCCGACGTGGTTGACCCGCGCGGCGGAATCCCGCTCCGGTCCATCCCGGCAGTTTTACGAATTGCGCCGCTACCATCTCCGGCGCGGCCCCATGCAACAGCGCCTGGACGACTACCTGCGCGAGGGGGCCCTGCCCGCGCTTAACCGGCTCGGCGTTGAGCCGGTGGGGGTGTTTGATGTCGCTCACGGCGCGGACAGTCCGGCCAAATACGTTCTCCAACCTTACGCTTCGCTGGAAGTTTTCCTGGCCGCGCATCAGAAACTCGGCGCGGACCCGGCCGTGCGGCAAAGCGCTCTGGCCGCAGCGCCGCCAAATGATCCGCCGTATCTCCGGGTGGAAAGCGCCTTCCTGATCGCTTTCGAGGGAATGCCGCGGCTCGAAGTGCCGCCGCAAACGGCTGCGAAGAAACCGCGTTTGTTTGAACTGCGCACTTACGAAAGTCACAGCCAACCGGCGAATTGGAAAAAGATCGAAATGTTCAACGAAGGCGAGATTGGGTTGTTCCGGCGAACCGGTCTGACTCCGGTTTTCTTTGGCGAAACACTGGTGGGATCGAAACTGCCGAATCTGACCTACCTGCTGGTTTTTGATGACCAGGCGAGCCGGGACAAGAATTGGGCCACGTTTGTCGCCGATCCGGAATGGAAAAAACTCAGCACCACGCCGGGATACACCGATGCGGAGATCGTTTCCAACATCAGCAATCTCTTTTTACGTCCCACCCCCTACTCCCAAATTTAGCCATGCCCGGGAAATCACCGGCACTCCCCGGCGCGGAGACGGTTTGGCCTCCCGGTCCGGCGGGCGGAAATTTTCTTCCGTGAGCCGGGCGCGTCTGCTATTTCATTACCGTGCGCAACTTACTGGCATTGGCTCTTGGCTTGATCATCTGCGGCCTGTTGACCGGCATCGGCCGGGCCGACGTTTACACTTTGGCCGACGGCGCGACCGTTGAGGGAGAAATCGCGTCGGCCAACGACAAGGGCGCCATCCTGCGTCAGCCGGATGGCAGGTATTCCGACCGCATCGCTTGGGAACAGTTTTCGCAGGATGACCTGAAGCAACTGGCCAAAAACAACCGCTACGCCCGCTTTGTGCAGGGCTTGATTCTGGACGACGAGCCGGAGGAGATGAAGAAGCCGGCGCCGCCACCCATTGTGGTCAATCCGGTCGAAAACCGATTGACTCCCCCGGAGCATCCGTCCTTGATCGGCGGCTTTTTCGGATCAGCGGTCGGCTGGCTGGTGTTGCTGGCCTTGTACGCGGCCAATCTGTGGTCGGCCTATGAGGTCGCTATCTTCCGGGCGCAACCCCCGGGCTTAGTCATGGGATTGGCGGCCGTGGTGCCGGTGCTGCCCCAGATCGTGTTTCTCTCCCTGCCCACGCGTTTGCCAAAAGAAGAGCCGGCCGCAGGCGGCGCGGTTACCGCCGAAGGCGAAGTCGTCGAGGAGAAAAAATTCGGCGCCGGACTCCAGATCGCGCAAGCACCAACCGCCGCCGAGGACGCCAGCAAACCACCGCCCCCGACCATCTTCAAGCGGGGCGATTTCATGTTCAACCGCCGGTTCTTCGAGACCCGGTTTGCCAATTTCTTCGGTGTCATTCGTCGCGACAAAGACAAGCACGCGGTGCTCGTGGTGAAAAGCTCGCGCGGCGAATATCTTGGCCGCCGCATTACGCGCATCTCGGCCAATGACCTGCACCTGGAAATCGCCAAGGGCCACGCCACCGAGGAAGTCACCGTGCCCTTCATCGAGATTCAGGAAGTCCAACTGCGGCACGAAACCGCGGCGTAACGGCGCATCCGTTTTCCCGCGTTCCTGACGGCTGTTTGCATGGCCCAACAATTCGGCACCTTCACCGCCAGCGAGTTGTATTGTCCCCGGTGCGGACGCGCCCAACCCGTACGGGAGCGTCTGCTGCTCATTCTGCCCGACGGCGAGTTATATGAATTTCTTTGCGCGCGGTGTGCCACCTCACTCGGCAAACGAACTGTCACCGCGCCTCCCCGGCCTTTGGCTCCCGTGGCGGCTCGGCCGCCGCAACGCCGCGGCTTGATCGGGCGGTAATCTTTTCGGCTGCGGTTTCTTTTTGCTTTTGTCTCCGGCGGTTTTCTTCTTGGCTGGAGCCATGCAACCGTTGCGCGTCATTTTCATGGGCACGGCGGAAATCGCCTGTCCCAGCCTGGCGGCGCTGTGTGCCAACCCGGAAATCCGCGTGGTCGCGGTCGTGACGCAGCCGGACCGCCCCAAGGGACGCGATCTCCAAGTGCAACCGTGCGCAGTGAAACAATTCGCGGTGAGCCAGGGCCTGCCGGTGTGGCAACCCGACCGCGCGCGCCAGCCGGATTTCATTCAACAACTCGCGGCGGCCCGGCCGGGTTTGATTGTGGTGATGGCTTACGGCCAAATTTTGCCCCCGGCCATCCTGGTGCTGCCGCCGTTTGGTTGCCTGAATGTTCACACCTCGCTATTGCCCAAGTATCGCGGCGCGGCGCCCATCCAGTGGGCCCTCGCCCGGGGCGAAACCGAAACCGGCGTGACGATCATGTTAATGGACGCCGGCATGGACACCGGTCCCATCCTGACCCAGCGCACCACAACAATCCAAGCGACAGACAACGCACCGCTGCTGCACGACCGTTTGGCGCAAATGGGGGCGGCTTTGCTTCTCGAAACTATTCCCGGTTGGATCGCCAAAACCATTTCCGCTCGTCCCCAACCGGCCGAGGGCGTCAGCTACGCGCCCAAGATCAAGAAGGAGGACGGGCAGATTGACTGGCATTTGCCGGCGCGGATGATTTGGAATCGTCTCCGGGCGTTCACCCCGTGGCCGGGGACTTTTACGTTTTTGCCCGGCGCAGCCAAACCGTTGCTGCTGAAAATTTGGGAGGCCGAGGTTGTCGGTGAATCGGCGCCGCCCGGACAGGTGCGGGCAGCCGATTCATCCGGGATCGTGGTGGGTTGCGGGCGGGAGGCGTTGCGGTTGTTGCGCGTGCAACGCGAGGGTGGACGACGCCTATCCGCGGCGGAATTCCTAGCCGGACATCCACTGCCAGTCGGGCAGGTGCTGGGGAATGTTTAACGACAAGGCGCCGTGATGCTGGCGCGAAAGCAAAGTTCAGCTTGCCTCTTGGCGTCGGCCGTTACCCCCACTCCCTGTGCGCGGCCATGAAGCGCGCCACGCGCCGCGGGTCCAACGGATTGGCCCAGTGCCCCTTCTTCTTGAAAAACGATCCCACAATGAAGCCATCGGCGGCCTCGAATTCTTTTAAGTTCCGTTCCGTCAGCCCCGAACCGACATACACCGGCAGGCGCGTATGCTGCTTGACCTCCGCGATGTCCTCGGGCCGCGGCGGCTCTCCCGTTACGCGTCCGGTCACAATCACCGCGTCGCCACGTAGGAATTCCACCGCTTCCGCCGTGGCACCGAGACCCACGTCCGCCGTGAGCGCGTGCGCGCTGTGTTTCTTTTTGATGTCCGCCCAGATTTGCACCCGCTCGGCGCCAAGGACGCGGCGATAGCGCAACAGTTCCGCCGCCGACGATTGGAGAAACCCCTCATCCGCGACGTGCGCGAAGGCGAAGCCTTCCACGCGGATGAAGTCCAACCCCGCCGCGTGCGCCACCGCGAGCGCTTCCTGGTTGGCGCCCGCCAGGATTTGCACTCCGCACGGCAGCCCGACGGCTTCCTTGACCGCCCGCGCCAAGATCGCCATGGCCGCGACGATTTCCGGTCCCACCCGGCCCCGCAAATACGGCGTGTCATGCATGTTTTCCAGCATCACCCCGTGAACTCCGGCGGCGCGCAATATCTTCGCTTCCCGCACGGCCCCGGCTTCCAGCGCACGCAAATCGTGCCGGTGCGCAGGCGTGCCGGGTAATGCGCCGACGTGGATCATGGCAATCACCGGTTTGGGCGAACGAAAGCGCGGACGGTTGGCGGTCATCACGAGGGACAAGGTAATTCGGGGACGGCGAAAACCAAGTTTTCCTCCGCTCACGCGGGCAGGTGGCGCTGACTGGCCAACAGTCGAATGATTTCCGACACCGGACGCCCCGTGGCTGCGGCCACCAATTGCCGGTGTTCCTCGACCGTTACCCGACGCGGGATGGC
>MWDV01000262.1 GCA_002070715.1 Verrucomicrobia bacterium ADurb.Bin118 | reverse complement strand
CGTAGCTCAATTGGATAGAGCGTCTGACTACGGATCAGAAGGTTTCAGGTTCAACTCCTGACGGGTGCGCCATTCCCTATCAAAGGTTTACGCGGAGGGAGCCGACGGAAGAAAATTTCATGGCGCCACTTTTAAGCCGCTTTCAGGCTTTTCAAAAGTTTTTCCAGACTGTCCACAACCGGGCCGGAAGGCAGCCGGGCGGGAGGTGCGCTGGCCAACAAGGGGGCTACCGGGAAGCAGGTTTGTGTCCTACTTGCGTTCGGCTTCGCGATCCGCTGCCGCCTGCTTTTCCAGGAAAGCTTGGGTGCGGCGCTGGCCTTCGGCGATCTCCGCGCGGGACAATTCCCTCTCCAGCGCCTCTTTCTCTTTCGCTGCATCCGTGTCTCCACCCGCCGCCGCAAGGTTGAACCACTTGTAGGCTTCCACTGTGTCCTTGGGCGCGCCCTCGGCTAGGGCACACATCATGCCCAGATTGTATTGTGCCTCTGCGAGGCCTTGGTCCGCCGCCTTGCGGTACCATTTGACGGCGGCTTTCGCTGCGTCCTTGGGCACGCCTTCACCTTCGGCATACATGGCGCCCAGATTGTGTTGTGCCCACGCGAGGCCTTGGTTCGCCGCCTTGCGGTACCATTTGACTGCTTCCGTTGCGTCCTGGGACACGCCCACGCCGTTGTCATACATGACACCCAGATTGTATTGCGCCTCGGCGAAGCCTTGGTCCGCTGCTTTGCGCAACCATTTGGCTGCTTCTGCTGCGTCCTCGGACACGCCTTCACCGTTCAAATACATCCAACCCAGATGGAATTGTGCCTCTGCGTGGCCTTGTTCGGCCGCCTGGCGAAACCATTTGACCGCCTCGGCCGTATCCTTGGGCACGCCCTTGCCTTCGACATAACGTAGACCTCGATTGTATTGTGTGTCCGGATTGTTGGGCGAGCACCCGGCGATGCCGCCTCCGATCAAGATTGCCAGGAAGAGGAGTTTGCAATGGGCGACGGTTTTCATGACGCTATTTTTATCCCCGCCCGTGCAAGAAGGGAAACTTTTTTCTGGGATGATGCCGTCTTATCCGCAGCCCCGACGGTGCGGCCGGCCGCCGTTTTTGCGCAACGCCGGGCCGCCCGGTATGCGGGCGGGTGGCGCGTTAGAAATGATGGCTCTCGCCGGGCGACAACAGGCGGAGATGCTTGCCGGCGGCGCGGAATTTTTGGATGGCGGCCTCCGGGTCAATGCGGATGGGCGGGAAGGTGTTGTAATGCAGGCCGAGAATCTCGTCGCATTGCACGAACTCGGCGGCTTTGATGGCATCCTCCACGCCCATGGTGAAGTTGTCACCGATGGGCAGCGCGGCAAAGCGCAGACGCGTGCTTTCGCCGATCAACTTCATGTCGTAGGTGAGGGCGGTGTCGCCGGCGTAGTAGAAGGCCCCCGCGGCTGTCTCGATGAGAAAGCCGCCGGGATTCCCGCCGTAGGTGCCGTCGGGCAGGCCGCTGGAATGGATCGCGGGGGTGAACTTGGCGCGGCCGAAGGCAAAGGACGCGCCGCCGCCGTGGTTGAGCGGATGGGTTTTGGTCACGCCCTGCTGGCCGAGCCAGACGGTGATTTCGTAGTTGGCAATCACCAGGGCGTGGGTTTGTTGGGCGAGGGCGACCGCGTCGGCCAGGTGATCAAAATGCCCGTGGGAAATGAGGATGAAATCGGCGCGCACCTTGTGGATGTCCAGATGGCGCGCCAGTTCGTTCGGGGTGATGAAGGGATCGAAGAGCAGCGTGTGCCCGGCGGTTTCCACCGCAAAACAACTGTGTCCGTAGTAGGTCGCTTTCATAATTGTGACTCCGGTTTGGGTTTTCCAAGACGCGCGGGGCCGCCGTTCCGGTCCGGCGGCGCCGCGGGCGGTCAGGCGGCAATTTCCTCGGCGGTTTCGAGGAAGCCCTGCAGATGGCGGACGCGGGTGGGGTGCCGCAGTTTGCGCAGCGCCTTGGCTTCGATCTGCCGGATGCGTTCGCGGGTGACGTGATACATCTTGCCGATTTCCTCGAGGGTGCGTTCGTAGCCATCCAGCAGGCCGAACCGCATTTCCAGAATTTTGCGTTCGCGTTCGGTCAGACTGGCCAGCACGTCCGCAAGTTTTTCCCGCAACAGGCTGTAGCTGGTGACATCGAGCGGGTTTTCCGCCGATTTGTCTTCGATGAAATCGCCCACGCTGACATCGCCGTCGTCGCCCACCGGCGCGTGCAACGAGATGGGTTGCTGCGCCATTTTCAGGAGGGAATTGATGCGGCTGACGGGCATGTGCATTTCATCGGCAATCTCCTCGGGGGACGGTTCCCGGCCCAGCTCTTGGGTGAGTTGTTTCTGGGCGCGCCACAGCTTGTTCATCGTCTCGATCATATGCACCGGAATGCGGATGGTGCGCGCCTGATCGGCGATGGAACGGGTGATGGCTTGGCGGATCCACCAGATGGCGTAGGTGGAGAATTTGTAGCCGCGGCGGTATTCAAATTTCTCAACGCCTTTCATCAGGCCGATGTTGCCCTCCTGAATGAGATCCAAGAACGACTGGCCGCGATTGGTGTATTTCTTGGCCACGGACACCACGAGCCGGAGGTTGGCCTCGGCCATGTGGGTCTTGGCCCGGTGGGCGCGGTCGGCGGCCGCTTTCAACTCCGCGAAGGCCTTGAAGAAATCCTCGCGGGGCATGCGCACAAACAATTCGAGATTGGCCATTTTCTGGCGCTCGGCTTTGACCGTGTTTTCGCGGTCGGGGGTTTTGCGCAGTCGGCCCAGCAGGTCCAACTGCCGCAGGCTGCTCTGAAAACGCTCGTGGACGTTGCCGGCCACCACGACCATTTCCTCGAGCACCTTCTGTTTGTAGAAAAATTTGCCAAAGGTGGCCTGGAGGCTTTTGTCGAGCTTCCGGAAGAGGGCCAGCGCGCGGTCCGGCGACTTTTTGCCCGCGGATTTCTGCCAGGCGGCGTATTTGGCATCCACCTTGTGATCGAGGGCGCGGACTTGTTTCACCAGCTTGCGGAGTTCGCGCAGATGCGCTTCGCGGTTGGGCACTTTTTTGTCCACGACCACGCGGTCGAACCGTTCCTTGGGCGGTTCGGAAAGCAGTTTTTCCGCGATGGCGATGTGTTCCTTGGCGGTGAACCCGAAGCCGTAAACAATCTGCTTCATCTCCAGTTCCGCGTCTTCGATCCGCTTGCAAATTTCGATTTCCTGCTCGCGTGTCAACAGCGGCACCTTGCCCATCTGGTTCATGTACATCCGCACGGGATCGTCCAAGGCGTCGAGCCGCTCCTCTTCCTCCTCGGCTTCGGCGGTTTTGGGCCGCTCCACTTCGGATTGCTCAACGATTTCGACGTCCAAGGTGCGCAACTTCGTGTAGAGATCGTCCAGATCCTCGGCCGAGATGCCGTCCGGCAAAATGTCGTTGATGTCGTCGTAGGTGACGTGGCCGTTTTCGCTGGCCAGATGGACGAGGATTTTTACGGCCTCGCTCAAATCGGCGGCCTGGCGGCGCGGCGTGGTTTCCGCAGCGGCCCCCGCCGGAGCGGGCGCCTGCGGTTTCGTCGCCGGCGCGCGGACGGATGCCGGCGGACGGCGGGTCGCTTTGCGTTTCATGCTGCCGAGAACGAAACGCCGGCGCAGCGTCGGGGGCCGGGGTGGCGGCTCGGGCGGCGCGGGCTTGGCCTTGGCCGGCTTGCCCGTTTTGACCGCTTTGGCTGTCTTGCCCACTTTGGCCGCTTTAGCCGCTTTGGCAACCTTGGCTGGCTTGGCCGCCTTGGATTTTTTCACCGATTTAACTGCTTTTTTCTGCTTCTGCTTTGTCGCCATATTTTGCGTCTGACACGCTGGGCCAAACTCTGTTTGAAATCGTCTTGAACTGGTTTGTCAGGCAGGCTTGTTTCCCGACTCGCAACACCCGGTATCCGACACCGGGCGGGAGGCGGCAGCGGACCGGCAAAACCTGATTTCGCGTTGATCCCGGAGACGAACTCGCGCTCCATGTCCGGTTCACTGTTGCACGCACCACCCGCGGGCGCCGTGTGACGCGTGTAGGTTCTTTCCACCCCATCCGCGTCGCTTTACCTAACCAAACTCTGCGGCAAATTTCAATCTTAAATTCTTACAATAATCTATCTGGTTGTAAATGAGGATGTTGCGCGGCGCCAAAAAACGCCGGGCAGCCCCGGAAACGCCGCTTTTGCGGTCCCGGAGGTCACGATTCGGCGGGCATTACTCCTGCGCCGACGCGTAGTGGGCCGCGATTTTATCCGATAATGGGGTGGCAATTTCTTTGTCGGTATTGGTTAGCACAATGACGACGAGCCGTCCATCCGGATAACGCTGGAAGCTGGCGGAAAAGCCGGAGGTGGACCCGCTATGGCCGATCCGGTGTGGTCCGGCGGATTTTTGGTCCACCCGCCAGCCCAAACCATAACTCGTGGCGCTGCCGTCATTTAACCGGCCCGGGGTCCACATCCACGTTTTGCTTTGTGCGGATAACAGGGCATCGGCATCCAAAGCTGCGTTCCAACGGGCGAGGTCGCCCACGGTGGAGACGATGGCGCCCGCGGCGAACACGTCGGTCACATCGTAATCGCGATTGATGCGTTTCCCGCGGGCGTGTTCATAACCACTGGCGCGATGCGGCACAATCTGGCGGGGATCGCGGTCGGTGGTGGCCTTCATGCCCAGCGGTTGGAAAATGCGCCCGGCCAGGAACGCCCAATAATTGGTGCCGCTCGCGGCTTCGATGACGTATCCGAGGAGGCTGTAGCCGCTGTTGCAGTATTTGTATTTTTCGCCCGGCGGAAATTCCTGCGGTTGCGCGGCCAGCTTGCGGATGAACTCCGCGCGCGTCTGCCGCCGCGTCAATTCAAAGCCATCCAAGCCGGTGTAACTCTTGATGCCCGACGTGTGGTTCAGGAGATGCCGCAGCGTGACGTTGGTCCAGGCGGGAGGAATTTCCGGCAGATGTTTTTGGAGGCGGTCGTCCACGGACAGTTTGCCCTCCTGGGCCAGCATCAGAATGCCGGCAGCGGTGAAGGTCTTTGTCAGCGATCCGATTTCAAAAACTGTTTCGAGAGTCACCGGTTGTTCCCATTCCAGATTGGCGAATCCGTAGGCGCCGGTTTTCACCGTCTGCCCGTTCCGGATCACTTGCAACGCCACGCCGGGAATGTCGTGTTCTTTCATTGCGGCGCGGACCAGGTCATCCACCGCATCCGCCCGGGCCAGCGCCAGACTGATCAGGAACAGAAATCCCGTTTGCCAAATGCATCGTCTCATGGGTCAGTAATAGCAAGCCGCCGCCCGCCGGGCTACTGGATAACGCGCGCCGCCTCCGCTCGGGAAACGGTCACCCAATGAAAACTGGTTTGATTCATCGAACCCGGGTTCTTCGGAATCAAATGGGGCGGATGAACGATAATTCCGTGGCCACCCGTTCGACGCTCAGGCTGGACAATCCGGTGGCCGCGCGGAGAACGCGGATGTGTTTTCCCTGCGGGCGCCAGATGGCTTCCGCGGAATCAGCCCACAAGACCAGGCAGGGCAACTCCAAGGCGGCGGCCAGGTGGGTGATGCCGGAATCGTGGCCCACGAAGCCGGCGCAATGTTGCAGGCGCCGGGCCAGTTCGGCGAGCGGCAGGCTGCGCGCGATTTGAACGCGGGAGCGCGGCCACGGCGCCGCCAACCGCTCCAGTCGTCCGCCTTCGGCCTCGCCGCCGACGAGCAGCAACGGCATGCGGGTGGCTTCGATCAACCAGAGCAACAGTTCCGCCCAGCGCTCCTCCGGCCAATTTTTGCGTTCGCTGCCGCTGCCCGGATGCAGCGCCAGCGTGGTGGAGACGTCGGCGCACGGCCCCAATCCCAAGCGCGGCACCGGATCGGCGTCAAAAATCGCCAACCGCTCCAGTGCTTTTAGAAAAGTCTGCGTCGCGTGCAGCGGTTCGCTTTCGTCGGGCCGGTGGCGGCCGGCGATAAACTGGGCGCGGCTGCAGCGGGCGACATTCGTTTGGAAAATGCCGTCGGGATCATAAAGATAGGAGATGATGACGTCGAACGCGGCGAAGTAATCGCCGAGATCCTCCGCCAGCACGCCCGCGCGCGCAAAGAATCCCGCCAAGCCCCGTGCTTCGATGGCTTGCACCCGATCCACCAGTCCGCCCAGAAGCGCCAGTTGCGCGATGTGCGGGTAGCCGAGGATTTCGAGATGAGCGCGCGGGAACTGGCGCCGCAGGGCGGTGATGGCGGGCAGCGTGAGGATGAAATCACCAATCGCCCCGCCGCGGATGACGAGGATGCGGCCTTGCTTCGTCGTCACAAGCCGCGGAAGGCGGTCAGCCCCAGCCCGGCGACGAACAGACCAAACACGAGGCCCAGGCCGCAGTGCCGTTGGGTGCGGGACGTGGTGGCGGTACCCCAGTCCAGCAGATCCCGCAAGCGATAGGGCGAAATGGTGATCCACATGCCGGCGATGATCATGGCGTAAGCCCAGAGCTGAATGACCCGCACCCAAGGGGTCGTTTCCAAGTGCGGCCGACCGGTGTCCAACATCAGTTTGGCCACCAACAACAGGGTCACGCCCACCCCCCGGGCGCCGAGGAAATCCTTCACAAAAATACACGTGCCCACCCCGATGGCGGCGAAGCCAAACATGAGATGCGGTTTGAAGGCCGCAAAGTCCGCGATGTTTTCCTGACCGAGGTTCCACAAAAACCAGATCGTCGCCAGCGTGACCAGCGCGTAGCCGCACGGTAACGACCGGGGCAACTTCCGCGCGGCGGCGGCAAAGGGCGCAGGCCGGACCAAGCCGTAAGCCATCGGCACGGCCAGTCCAATGCCCAACAGGAGCGAAAGCAACGACAGTTTCATGCGGTCACAAGTATTCCAAACGCCCGCAGCATGACCGAACGATCCTCCCGCGTAAATCCTTATTCCCAAGCGGGCGCACCTGACTTTCTTCGCAGCGGTCCGCTTGCGCGGCCCAAACGCGGGATTGCCAGCGCCGCGGTTTTGTCCACAATGGCAACGAGTTATGAAACAACACATTTGTTCGAGGCGCTCCCGGTTAACGATTATCCTCCTGTTCGTCAGTCTGGCTTGGGCCAACTTGCCTGCGCGCGTCTTGGCGGCGTTGCAGCCGGTCGCACTCCGCTGCGAATACCGGGTTAATCCGTTGGGGATTGATGAAACCCAGCCGCGCTTGACCTGGCGGGTTGAATCCCGCGAACGCGGGCAGCGGCAGACGGCGTATCAAATCCTGGTGGCCAGCACCGAGGCGGCGCTGAAGAAAAATGTGGGCGACTTGTGGGACAGCGGACGGGTGGCCAGTGATCAGACGGTCAACATCGCCTATGCGGGCCAACCGCTCGTGTCGCGGCAGGCTTGTTTCTGGAAGGTGCGCGTTTGGGATAAGCACGGAAAAGGCTCCGCGTGGAGTCCGCCGGCCCGTTGGACGATGGGGTTGCTGGAAGCGGGCGATTGGCAGGCGGATTACATCAGCCATCGCGATGCGACTCCGGTTCACAAGGATGCCCAGAGCTTGTTCCTGCCGCCTGCCCGGCAGTTCCGCCGGGAATTCACGGCCCCGAAACGCGTGCAGCGCGCCACCGCCTATGCAACCGCGCTCGGCATCTATGAACTGTATCTGAATGGGCAGCGGGTGGGCGATGCCTGGTTCGCGCCTGGCTGGACGGATTATCATGAGCGCGCCTATTACTGGACGTATGACGTCACGCCGCTGGTGACGCGCGGCGCCAACGCCGTGGGGGTGTGGCTGGCGGATGGCTGGTATTCCGGCTACATCGGGTTCGGGCTGCTCACCGGCATTGGCACGGAGAAAATTGGCCGTTACACCTACGGCAAAACCCCGGCGTTCCGCGCGCAATTAGAGATCGAATACACCGACGGCACCCGGGAAATCATCGCGACCGATGCCTCGTGGAAAACCACCGGGGACGGGCCCATTCGCGAGGCGGACTTCCTGATGGGCGAGTATTACGACGCGCGCCGGGAACAACCCGGCTGGACGAAGGCCGGCTTTGACGATCGCGACTGGGAAGCAGCCATTGCCGCGGCGGACAACGGACCCCAGCCCGCGACGTTTTATGAGTGGCAGAATGCGGACCAACCCGACGGCAAAATCGCCATCAAAGGGCATCCGGTGGATCTCGCCTTCCACGCGCCGCCGAAACTCGAAGCCTTTCCCGGGGTGCCGGTGCGCGTGACCGAGACCCTCACGCCCGTGGCCGTCACTTCTCCCACCAACGGGGTTTATATTTTCAACCTCGGCCAGAACTTTGCCGGTGTGGTGCGGCTGAAGGTGAAAGGTCCGGCGGGCACGGTCATCCAAATGCGCCACGGCGAGATGCTGCATCCCGACGGCACGCTCATGACCGAGAATCTGCGCAAAGCGCGCGCCATCAATCATTACGTCCTGCGCGGGGATCCGCGGGGCGAGGAGTGGACGCCGCGCTTCACGTTTCATGGTTTCCAATACGTGGAATTGACCGGCTACCCCGGCGTGCCGGGCAAAGAGGCGGTCACCGGCTTGGTGCTGCACAGTGATACGCCGTTGACCAGCAGTTTTGAGTGTTCCGATCCCGTGCCCAATCGCTTGTTCAAAAACGTGGTCTGGACCCAGCGCGCCAATTTTCTCGATCTGCCCACCGATTGTCCGCAGCGTGATGAGCGCTTTGGCTGGACCGGGGATGCGCAGGTCTATGTGCGCACCGCCACCTACAACGCCGACGTGGCGGCTTTCTACACCAAATGGCTGCGCGAATTGATGGAAAGCCAGCGTCCCAGCGGGGCCTTTCCCGGTTACGCGCCGTATCCCTTCCAACACGGCTGGGATTTCGGCACCGCGTGGTGCGACGCGGGGGTGATTTGTCCGTGGACCATCTGGCAGGTTTACGGCGACACCCGCATCCTGGAGCGTTGCTGGCCGCACATGGTGCGTTTTCTCGAATGGCGCAAGTCGGCGAGTCGGAATTTCCTCGGCATCGCGCACGGCAATCACTGGGGGGATTGGCTAAACATGAATGAGCCCACCCCCATTGAGTTTGTGGATACGGTCTATTTCGGGCACGCGGCAAAGCTGATGGCCGACATGGCCCAAGCGCTTGGCAAGACCCGCGAAGCGACGGCCTACCGCGAGTTGTATCAAAACATCAAGGCGGCGTTCGCGCGGAAATACGTGAAGCCCGACGGCACGTTGACGGTGGATTCACAAACCGCGTACGTGCTGGCCCTGTTCCTGGAGATCATGCCGGATGAGTGGCGGGCGTCCGCGGGCCGGGTGCTGGCGAATAAATTGCGCCAGGGCCAGACCGCCGACAACTCCGGCATGACGACCGGATTTTTGGGCACGCGTCCGCTGCTGCCGGTGCTCTCGGACGCGGGGGAACACGACCTCGCCGTACGGCATTTCCAGAGCCGCAAATTTCCGTCGTGGGGTTACGAAGTCGAGCAGGGCGCGACCACGATTTGGGAACGCTGGAACAGTTACACCAAGGACAAGGGCTTTGGCGGCAAACAAAACGCCGAGA
Source organism: Verrucomicrobia bacterium ADurb.Bin118 (assembly GCA_002070715.1). GTDB lineage: Bacteria > Verrucomicrobiota > Verrucomicrobiia > Limisphaerales > MWDV01 > MWDV01. The sequence goes on along the minus strand of MWDV01000262.1, from coordinate 24,989 downwards.
TGAATTCCTTCTCCCATTACGCGTTTGGCGCGGTGTGCGAATGGATGTTCAACCGTCTGGCGGGGATTGACCACGACGGTCCGGGCTTCCAACGCATCCTCATCCGGCCTTCGCCTCCGACGCCGGACGGGCAGTCCGAGCAGTCCCCGATTCACTGGGTCAAGGCGCATTACGATTCGATCCACGGTCGCATTGTCAGCCACTGGCGGCGCAGCGCTGATCGTTTTGCGTTGGAGACCACAATCCCGGCCAACACCTCGGCCACGGTTTATCTCCCGGTGAAGTCGGCGGAAACGGTTTTCGAAAGCGGACGTCCGCTGAACAAGGCCCCCGGAGTCCGGTGGCTTCGCATGGAGGGCGATCGCGCCGTGTTGGCGGTGGAAGCGGGAAATTACCGGTTCGAGTCGCGATGGTGATCCGGCGACCTCGGCGGAATTGCCGTGAATCCCGCGCAGCAGTGGGATGAAGGGCGGCAACTGAATCATGACGGGGATTGTTTTTCGTTCGTCGGGCCCGCCCAGTCGGGCCCGCTTTCCGGTTGTTCTGGCAACAGAGTCCTGGCGCGCGCGCTTGAAAATCTGGCGGCGACTAAAACTCACTCGATTGAAAAAGGGGATGGCAGTTGGGTTGGTTTGTTGGCTCGGGATTTTATCTGGGGCTGCCGCCGAACACTGGGACACCTTTGCCGACACTTGGGTAGCCACGGACGCCCTGGGGCGCCAACTTCCCGGGGCTGCCGAGGCGGGACCGCCGCGCGCGGACCGCACCGTCGGCATTTTTTATTTCCTCTGGCTGGGGAAACATATTCAAGGCGGCCCGTACGATATCACCCGGATTCTCGCGCAGGATCCGGACGCGATGCAGAAACCCGACAGTCCGTTGTGGGGACCGTTGCACGCGCCGCATCATTGGGGGGAATCGCTCTTCGGCTATTACCTCACGGACGACGAAAGCGTCCTGCGGAAGCACGCACAGATGTTGTCGGATGCCGGCGTGGACGTCGTCATTTTCGACGTGACCAATCAGATCACGTATCCGCACTGGTATCGCGCGCTCTTGCGGGTTTGGGGGGAGATGCGGGCCGCCGGTAATCGCACGCCGCAGGTGGCGTTTCTCACCCCCTTCTGGTCGCCCCGCAAGGTGGTGCTCGAGTTGTGGCGTGATCTTTACTCGACCGGCCAGGCCCGGGATCTCTGGTTTTACTGGGACGGCAAACCGTTGATCCTCGCCGATGCCGACTTGTTGGCTGCGCACGAGGAATTCGGGCGGCGCAACACACCGGCACAGCTCCAGCCGGGACATTCCCTGGCGCAACGGTTCACCGTTGAACAACCGTTCCACGCGGTGGGCGGCAGTTTTCCCACGTTCCACACCACCAACGCCGGGGTCACCTTGAAATTGTTCACCGATGAAACCCCGGCCCGGCTCGTCAGTTCCCGACGCTTCACCAATGTCACCGACAACGCCTGGCTGCTGCTCACGCAGGACCCGGCGTTCCCGCCCGGCCAATACATTCTCGAAGCCACCGATCCCGTCGGCACCATTGGTTGGTGGAGTCACACGGATGACGTACAACCACACGGGCAGGCGCTGGCGGATGGCCAGCCGGTGCCTGGTGATCGCACGTTGCGCTGGTCGCGCTTTGATGCCGAGGTCGGGCGTTTGCGCGAGTTTTTCACCTTCCGCAAACCCCAGGCGGATTATTTTCAAGGCCAGACGCAACCAGACATGTGGAGTTGGTTGGAGGTATATCCGCAGCACGTCTTCCGCAACGCCCGGGGCGAAAAGGAACAAATGGCCGTGGGGGTGGCCCAGAACGCGGTGAATGGGCGGCTCGGTGCGATGAGCGAACCGGGCGCGCACGGGCGCAGCTTTCACCAAGGCCGGACCGATCCGCGGCCGGACGCGGTCTTGCACGGCTTCAATTTCGCCGAGCAATGGGAGCGCGCCTTGCGGGAAGATCCGCGTTTCCTTTTTGTCACCGGCTGGAACGAATGGATTGCCGGCCGTTTTAACAACTTCAACGGCGTCCGTCTGCCGGTCATGTTTGTGGACCAGTTTGACCAGGAACACAGCCGCGACATCGAGCCGATGAAAGGCGGGCACGGTGATAATTACTACTATCAACTCGTTCAGTACGTGCGCCGTTACAAAGGCGTGCGCCCGCTGCCGCCCGTCAAACCCCGGCGCATCCGGGTGGATGGCCGGTTCACCGATTGGCGCGGGGTGCAACCGGAGTTTCGCGATACCCGCGGCGATCCCGTGCGGCGCCGGCATCGGGGATGGGATGCCAACGTGCAGTACACGAACAACACGGGCCGGAACGATTTCGTGGCGGCCAAGGTCAGTTTTGACTCCCGGCATTTGTATTTTTATGTCCGCACCCAGGACCCGATCACACCGCCGTCGGGGACGAATTGGATGCTGCTGTTTCTTGATACGGATGCCAACGCGCAAACCGGCTGGCTGGGATACGATTTTGTGGTGAATCGGATCGCCCCCGGTTCGGTGGAACGGAATCAAGGCGGGAAGTATGCCTGGCAGGCGTGTGGCAAGGCGAAACTGCGCCAGGCCGGCGACCAGCTTGAATTGTCCATTCCGTGTGCCGCGTTGGATCAGACGTCGCCGCCCGCGCAATTGGATTTCAAATGGGCGGACAATTGCATCGCCGCCGGGGATTGGACGGATTTCACTTTGAACGGCGACGCCGCCCCCAACGACCGGTTCAACTACCGGGCCTTGTTCAAATCGTCGCCGTGACGGGAGCGAGGGCTTGAGCCTGCTTCCGCGTGATTTTGTCGGCGGGCCTTGAAGCGGCGTCAACTCTGTAGGCCGCGTCTCCCGACGCGGCGCCATCCGGCGTGATGTTGCTGGCGGGCCTTGAAGCGGCGTCAACGCCGCGCTTCTCGGGCCAAGGCAAATCGGCCACCGTTTGCGTTGATTTGCTCTGGCATCCGGCGGAAGCCGGGGGTTGGACTGGGGGCGCGGGTTTGAACCGCTGGAGCGGCTTTTCAGTCAGGCACAAAAAGCGGTTCAAACCGCTTTTTTGCCGCCGGATCAGCGTCACCGGGCTGAAGCCCGGGACTCATCAGAAGGGGATGCGTCAGCCCTGATCCCCTCAATCACGACCGATGACGCCATGCCTTTCCTCCGCGCTGAATCCCGTCTCACTCTCGCACCGCCCGGATGAACACGGCGTTGTTGGTGATCCCAATGGGTTGCACCACCTCGAACAACGCGTTGGTGGGCAGGACCACCGTTTGGCCTGCAGTCCAAACGGGCGCCCCTTCCAGTTGGGTGGCGAACTCCAGCGTGTTGGTGCTGCCCGGCGGCGCGTAGAGAATCAGCGCCGGCTCGCCGTTGGGGGACAGAAAGGCTTCCAACTGGGGTTGCTCTCCAACCACCACGACCCGTCTTGGCATCCCGGATGTGTGGCCCGCCGGTAATCCGTTTGTTTTGGTCGCCAGGCTCTCCACGAACCCACTCGAGGCATTGCCATATCCTCCCGTGGCAAAGCCGCGGGCGCGGAGCGTGCCGTCAGCGGGGAGAGCCACCCCCGTCAACTGCCAGCCGCCCGGGATGCGGATGCCGTCACCCAAGCTGGTCCAGAACACCCCGTCGGTGGAGTAGTCAAACGTGGTCCGCCAGACTTTCGGGCTGGTGTTGCCCCGCAGCCAGGTGATGGTCACGCCATCGTAGCGGAGGCTCTGCGTGGCAGGTGCGGTGTTGTTCAGCCGGCCAAGGTTATCGCGCGGCTGCCCGCCCAGCATGGTGAACCAACCGCCCACCAGAATCTTCCCGTCCGCCTGCACCGCCAAGGAATGCACGTGGGGGGCATAAACACCACCCATCTCCGGATTGAAGGTGGGGTCGAGCGTCCCGTCCGCGTTCAGCCGGCCAAGGCCGTAGCGCAGTTGTCCGCTCAGCGTGATGAACACTCCGCCCACCAGAATCTTCCCGTCCGCCTGCACCGCTAGGGAATACACATAGAGGTAATTACCATCCCCCGCCCCCGGATTGAAGGTGGGGTCGAGCGTCCCGTTCGCGTTCAGTCGGCCAAGGTGATTGCGCGGCTGCCCGCCCAGCATGGTGAACTCCCCGCCCACCAGAATCTTCCCGTCCGCCTGCACCACCAAGCAATGCACGTGGGGGGCAAAAATACCCACCTTTGGATAGAAGGAGGTGTCGAGGGTCCCGTCCGCGTTCAGCCGGCCAAGGGAATCGCGCGGCTGCCCGCCCAGCGTCCTGAACCGCCCGCCCACCAGAATCTTCCCGTCCGCCTGCACTACCAGGGAATCCACGAAGGGGGAATTACCACCCTCCGCCCTTGGATTGAAGGTGGGGTCGAGCGTCCCGTCCGCGTTCAGCCGGCCAAGGCAAGCGCGCGGCTGCCCGCCCAGCCTGGTGAAATTCCCGCCCACCAGAATCTTCCCGTCCGCCTGCACCGCCAGGGAATACACAGTCCAGCTCGCCCCCGGATTGAAGGTGGGGTCGAGCGTCCCGTCCGCGTTCAGCCGGCCAAGGTTAAGGCGCGACTGCCCGCCCAGCGTCCTGAACCGCCCGCCCACCAGAATCTTCCCGTCCGCCTGCACCGCCAAGGAATACACTCGATCAACCGTCTGCGGATTACCCGCCCCCGGATTGAAAGTGGGATCGAGCGTCCCGTCCGCGTTCAGCCGGGCAAGGTGATGGCGCGGCTGCCCGCCCAGCGTGGTGAACTCCCCGCCCACCAGAATCTTCCCGTCCGCCTGCACCGCCAAGGAATACACTCGATCAACCATCTGCGGATTACCCGCCCCCGGATTAAAGTCGTCCGCAGTGGGGGTCTGGGCGTAAGCGGGCATTGGAAGGATGAGGGCGATTGGCGTGAGCGCCGCCAACAAAAGGCCCCCAAGACGCCATCGCGCCCGCGCTCCCGTCAGGTCCGCGCCGGCACCGGAGCGGCCCGCCGGCGGGCCCGGTTGCTTCGAAAATCGGGTGGCAACCAAGCCAACGGCGGCGTTCGGCCCGACAACAGTCGGGCAGCACCGCCCCCGGCGGCGAGGCCCTTCGTTGGCGACTGGATTTTTCATGTCACTGGCTGATGCGGGAAATCTCGCGGGCGGGTTGCGGGGTGGGGCGGAATGATCTGACGAATGCGGCGTTGGCGCGTTGGTCGTTGGGCGGCGCTCATGGAATTCTAAAGATTATGATTGAGAATAAACGAGCCCGGTTCGATGCGCAAGAAAAATATCCTGAAGATTGGATCATCCGATTTTTGGGTAAATGAGCGGGGTTGAACAAGCGCCTTTCCGAGGCGTTGTCTGCGGAAAGGGACGGGCGCTTTGGCGGCTTCGGCGGGAATCGCGGCGGGACGTCGGGAGGACGCAAGTGGGTGCGGCCCCGCAGTTTCAGAGATCGCCGGTGCGGGTCGCAAAAATCGCCGCCGGGGAACGCAAACTCGAGGTCGGCCAGTTCATGAGAGCAAATCCACTAAAACGGTGGCCGATTTGCCTTCGTTCGAGGCGCGCGGCGTTGACGCCGCTTCAAGGCCCGCCCGCAACATCACGCCGGATGGCGCCGCGTCGGGAGACGCGGCCTACCGGGTTGACGCCGCTTCAAGGCCTGCCGGCAACATCACGCCGGATGGTGCCGCGTCAGGAGACGCGGCCTACAGAGTTGACGCCGCTGCAAGGCCCGTCGGCAACATCACGCGGAAGCGGGCTCAAGCCCGCGCTCCCATCACGGCCCATCAGCGGGACAGGGCGGGCCGGGTTGGGATTCACGCCGCGCCTCCGTTGATCGTCGCGGTTGCCGGGATGGACGCTTCCCGGGTTGCGGGACTTCGCTGATTTGACTTCACAAATGGTAATCGCCGGCGGCCTCGGGCTGGTAAAGCACGGCCTCCACCCGCAGCCGCACGGTGCCGGCGGGCACGGTCCATTGGAATTCATCGCCCACCCGGTAACCCAGCATCGCGGTGCCGATCGGGGCCAGCACCGAAATCCGGTCCTGTTCGATGTCCGCCTGATCGGGGAAGACCAGCGTGTAGGTCATCTCCTCGCTCGTCTCCAGGTCGCGCAGCCGGGCCTTGGAATTCATGGTGATGACATCCGGCGGCACCGCCTCGGGCGCCACCACGCGGGCCTGGGTCAGTTCCGCCTGCAAATCGCGCAGGTCATCGCGCGAGTTTTTCAGGCGTTCGAGCAAAGGCTGGAGCCGGCGCATGTCGGCTTCGGTGATGTAAATGGTCCGGGGATTCATGATGAAATTGAGATTGAAAGGAGGCAGCAATTGAGCAACGAGGCGCCCGACTGGACAGGATCAAGTCGCGAGCCAGAACGCCATTTCATTGACCTGCTCGGGGGTGCCGAGCACGAGGAGTTGGTCGCCGGGTTGCAGGGATTCGGCGCGGTTGGGGTTGAGGATGGAATGCTGGCCGCGCTCAATGCCCACAATCTGGATGCCAAACGCCGCGTGCAACGCGAGTTCTTCCAGCGTTTTGCCGACGTGGCTCGAGGTGGTGGGCACGGTCAGTTGTTCCAACTCCAAATCCGCCAGCTGCGCGGTCTCGGTCTGTTCCGCCTCCGGCTCGGCGTGCAGCCAGCGTTCGGCACGCTGTAAATTTTCCGTGTGTCCGAGCAACAGCACTTTGTCGTTCGGATACAACACGGTGCTCGCGGAGGGATTGGGGATGGGGATGCCCTGGCGTTCAATGCTGACCACGGTGCAGGCGAACTGCGGGCGCAGGGGCAACGCGGAGAGTGGCCGGGCCACCGCCTGCGAGTTCTCCGGAATGGTGTATTCGGCGAGATTCAATTTCCAACGGTTGCGGGATTCCGGCCAGCCCGCCGGGGCCGGGCGGTCATTCGCAAACGGGGAGGCCGCCAGTTGGGTTCGCAATTCAATCTCAAACCGGCTGTGCAACCGGATCAGCTTCCGCCAAAACACGCCGGCCAGGGTGGCAAACACCGCCAGCAAAACCACCCAGCCCCACCACGGGAACAGGGAATAAGGAATGAGCGCCGAGAACCACAGCAGCAACCCCGCCGCCGCCGCGCCTTTGAGCAGCCGTTCGAAGAGCGGTTGCAAAATCGTCCGGCTGGCTCGCCCTTGAGTGGCCGCCTCGGCGCAAATCATGGCCACGGCCTCCAAGTTGCGCCACAACGCGATCAACGGTGCCAGGAGCACCACGCCAAATCCCAGACTCCAAACCAAGGCCAGGCCGTTGGCCACCGGCCAGTCGGCGCCCAGCCGCTTTTCCGTGAGTTGGTACAAGGGGCGCGCGAAGATCAGCAAGCCGGAGCAGAACAGGACCAGCATGGCGATTTGCACAATCCGCGGGGCGGTGAATTTCCAGACCAAGCTGCCGGTGCGCCGGTGTTTGAGGCTTTCAAACCAGTCATGGTAAAAGCCCACGCCTTCCGCGAGAAAGCGGGGTTGAATCCGTTCCATCCAGGTGCCGAAGCCTTCCGATTTACGAATCAACAACGGCGTGGTCAGCGAAGTCAACAGGCACACCCCGATGCCGACCGCGTAGAAAGAGGCCGGCACCAAGCCGCCCTGCATGCCCGTCAACGCGATGATGAGGGAGAATTCGCCGATGGGCGTGAGACAGAGCGCCGCCCGCGCCGCGTCCCGCATGGGTTGGCCCACCAACAACAGGGCGAGGGTGGCCGCCAGGGTCCGCCAGACGACCGCCATCAGGAAAACGCCCAGCACCAACGGCCAGACCTGCGCTACCAGTTTGAAGTCAAACAACATGCCGATGGCCACGAAGAACACCGGCGCAAACACGTTGCACAAGCCGCCCAGCACTTGTTCCACCTGTTCGCCGCGGCCGGTGCTGGTCACGATCGCCCCCAGCAAAAACGCGCCCAGCGCCGGCGAGAAGCCCGCCTTGGCCGACACCAACGCCATGGCCAGCAACAAGCCCACGATCACCAGCGAACGCACCTCCGGCGCCACGCTTCGGCCCAGGCGGTTGAGCAGCGCCGGCACCAGTAACAACGCCCCGATGACCAGCGTCACGATGACCGCTTTCAACCGGATCACCGTGCCGAACACCACCAGTGAATCGGTCTGCCCCATTTGAATCAGCGACGACAACACCGTCAGCGTGATCACCGCGACCATGTCGTCCATGGCGGTGACCGTGAGGGCGGTCTGGCCGAACCGGCTGTGGAGGGCGTTGGCTTCGCGCAGACTTTTGCCAAGCACGGCCGTGCTGGAGACCATCAGCATCCCGGCCAGCACGAGACTATGAACACTGGGCCAGCCCAGCGCTGTGCCCAGCACCCGGCAGCCCACCAGCACCAGTGCGGCAATGAGCGCCGTGGCCAGCACCAACGGCAAGCCCACCTTGCGCAGACGCTGGAGCTTGATGCCCTGGCCAATGCTGAAAATCAGGAAGACCAACCCGATTTGTGCGAGCGATTGAATCCGCTCCGGACTGGCGATCAACGCGCGCGAATGCGTGTTTGGCCCGATCAGGATGCCGGCGGTGATGTAGCCGATGACCACGGGCAGGCCGATCCGCTGGCACAGCCACGCGGCGGCGGCGGCGACCAGCATGACCAGGCCCAAGTCCTGAATAAAATCAATACCCGACATGGGTGTCCAAGTGCGTCCTGCGATTGTTGAATGCGGCCCGTGCCGGCCGCCTCCGGTTCGGCGCCGCGTTGACGCCGCAACCCGGCGCAATTGCGAGCCGGTTAAACGCGCTAATCAATACTGGAGAGTATGACGCCACGCAAGATGGCTTTCAACCGGTGTCCGCAGTGGATTAATGTTTTTTGGCGGCGCCAGCCAATGTGATTTTGACTGGCGTCTAAAGAGGTTGGGGATCGCCAACCGAACCAGAGTTGGATTTGCCTTCGCGGGGTTAATCGTCGCCAGGAAAACGGCAATGGCACGTTGGTTGTTTTGTGGTGGAGAGGCAGGCTGGCGCAGGAAACTGTTGGTTGTCCAGAAAGATCGCGTTATACTCCGCTCATGGTTCACACCGGGATCGGATACGACGTGCATGCGCTGGTTGCGGGGCGGAAACTCATCTTGGGCGGGGTGGAGATACCTCATCCGAAAGGACTGGAGGGCCATTCGGACGCCGACGTGTTGTTGCACGCCATTTGCGACGCGGTCCTGGGCGCGCTGGGCGAGGGGGACATCGGCCATTTATTTCCGAATACCGATCCGCGCTGGAAAGACGCGTCCAGCCGGGTGTTTCTGGAAGAGGCGGCCCGCCGGGTGGCGGCTGCGAACGGCCGGCTTGTGAACGTGGATGCCACGGTGATTGCCCAGCAACCCAAGATTTATCCGCACATTGCGGCAATGAAACAACACATTGCCGCCGCCTTGAGCGTGACGCCGAAGCAGATTGGGATCAAGGCCACCACCAATGAAGGGATGGGATTTGTCGGGCGTGAGGAGGGCATCGCCGCCCTGGCGGTGGCGAGTGTGGATTTGCCCGAATGAACACTTGATCGTCAGGCCGGACAAAATTTTCGGCGACCATGGCAAAGGCCGAGATTAGTTGGAAACGGATCACCGCCGAGGGCAACAAGCTGCAGGTGTACGCCCAGTTGGTCGGCGGCGAATGGCGTTTCTACGCGCGCGAACGCCGGTTCGATACCTGGCAACCTGTGACGAATCCGCCCTTGGAAGACTGGCTGGAATTGTTGGATGCGGTACGGCGATTAATAAATCGCCGCCGTTACCAACCCCAGGATGAACAACACTTGCGGCGCCGCATTCGCGAGCGGTTTCCCGAAGCCGACGTCTAAAGTCGGGAACGAACGCGAGCCGACGAATAGTTCCGGCAGTCCGCGGGCGGAGTTGATGACACGCGGGCTTTACGGTGGTCGCTGATCATGGTTTGCTACCGGCGTGTTGACTGTCCAATCATGAACTACTTCCGTTGCCTGGTAACGCTCGGTCTGGCGTTGGCCGGAGGAATCCTGATGGCCGCCCCCGGGAATTCGATCGTGCTCAATTTAGAGCCCAATGCGGCAACGCCCCGGAATTCCGAAGGCGCATTTGTCACCCTCAAGTCGGGTCGGATCCTGTTGCTTTACACCCAGTTCTACGGCGGCAGCGGCGATGACAGTCCGGCGCGGATTGTGCAAGTGCATTCCGACGATGCCGGACGGACGTGGTCTGCCGAACCCGTTACGGTGGTGGAAAACAACGCGGGGAATAACGTCATGAGCGTTTCCCTGCTCCGGTTGCAGAGTGGACGGCTTGCCCTGTTTTATCTGGTCAAGAACAGTGAGCTGGATTGCCGGGCGGTGATGCGGATTTCCCGTAACGAAGCCGAATCGTGGTCCGAGCCGAAACCGGTGGGGGAAGCGCCGGGTTATTTCGTGTTGAACAATGACCGGGTGATCCAACTCCAAAGCGGTCGGTTGATCGCCCCCGTGGCGTATCATCGGTCGCGAACCAGTGAACCGCGGAGTCCCCGCACCTTCGACCCGCGGGCCATTACGCTGTGGTTTCTCTCGGATGACGAGGGGACAACCTGGCGGGAGGCGGATGATTGGTGGGCGTTGGGGGCGGCGACCCGCACCGGCCTGCAAGAACCGGGTGTGGTGGAACTGGCGGACGGTCATCTGTTCAGTTGGATGCGCACGGATCAAGGCGCGCAATTTGGCTGCGTCAGCACTAACGGCGGAAAAAACTGGTCCGCAGTCGCCAAGACTTCGCTGCTCTCCCCCGTGTCGCCCGCGAGCATCAAGCGGCTTCCCAACTCGGCGGCGTTGCTGGCGGTGTTCAATGATCATTCCGGACAGTTCAGTTTTCCACCCCGCAAACGCACGCCGTTGGTGGCGGCGCTGTCCACCGATAACGGCAAAACGTGGCCCCGGCGGCGGGTGTTGGAGGATGATCCCGACGGCTGGTATTGCTACACCGCCATTCATTTTACCGACGACGCCGTGTTGCTGGCCTACTCGGCCGGAGATTCCAAAGTGGGCGGCCTCAACCGTTTGCGGGTGCGACGGTTTGATCGGGCCTGGTTGGAAAGCCCGTCCCCCTGAGGAGAAGCCGGCAAAAATCACCGAACCCCTGAATCCATCGTGCGAACACATTCAATTCCCAAGCCGGTTTCCCGCCGCCGTTTCTTGGCCTACACTTCCCTCGCCACCACGGGGTTGGCCTTGGGCATGGGAAAACTTCCGCGCTCCGCCCGAGCGGGAAAGGCGGCGGGGATGACGGTGGCGGAACTGCCGAAAGGCTCCGCGCCAGAGCCGCTTTGCTTTGCCCATTTTCCCGATCGGTTGCATGCGTATGTCTGGCGCAACTGGTCGTTGGTGCCCATCCCGCGTCTGGCGCGGGTCATTGGCGCCCGCGCGGCTGAAGTGCGGCGTCTCGGGCAGGCGATGGGGTTGGGCAATCCGCCGCGCATTACCCGCAGTCAACAGGCGCGATCGTACATTACCGTGATCAAACGCAACTGGCATTTGCTGCCCTACGAACAACTGCTCGAGTTGCTGGATTGGTCTCCGGAACAACTCGCGGAAACGCTTCGCGAAGACGATTTTTTGTTCATCAAACTGGGCAACCTCAAGCCGCAATGCGCGCCGTTGCGGTATCGGCCATCGGATGCCGCCATGCTTGAACGCGAGCGGGAGCTTGCCCAAATCGTCCGGGAGACGTTTGGCGAGGATGCCGGGCGGACGCCGGATCCGCTCTTTGGCTTTGTGCGCCGGCTGGCACAACCGCCTCCCCAACGCACCCCATCCCGCCGCCCGTCGGAACTGCGCTTTTGTTATTCCTATTTCGCCTTGTATGGCGATCCCTTGTTGGCGCCGGCGGAGGATCCGTATCCCGAAGGGTACCTCGCCCGCCTGGCGCAGGCCGGGGTAACCGGCGTGTGGTTGCCGGTCATGCTCTCCCAATTGGCGCGGGTGCCTTGGGAAATCGAACCCGATCGTTCGCGCGCTACTCGGCTGCGGAATCTTCGCCGATTGGTGGCGCGGGCCCGGCGGCACGGCGTGCGGGTTTTCCTTTACCTGAACGAACCCCGGTCGCAGCCGTTGAAATTTTTTGAGTGTCACCCGCATCTGAAAGGGGTGACCGAGGGCCAGTATGCCACGCTTTGCACGAGTGTGGCGGAGGTGCAGGCGTTTCTCCGTGAGAGCGTGGCCACCATCTGCCGGGCGGTGCCGGAGCTGGGCGGATTCTTTAGCATCAGCGCCTCCGAGAACTTGACCAATTGCTGGTCCCACGGCCAGGGGGCGCAATGTCCACGATGCGCCCAGCGATCTCCCGCCGCGGTTATTGCCGAAGTGAACCGGTTGTTTTTTGAGGGCATCGAAGCGGCGGGATCGGATGCGCAACTCCTGGTTTGGGATTGGGGATGGAACGATGCCTGGGCCGGCGACGTCATTCGGCAACTGCCCAAAAAGGTGTCGCTGATGAGTGTCAGCGAATGGCGGCTGCCCATTAAGCGGGGCGGCGTGGCCAGCGAAGTCGGCGAGTATTCCATCTCGGCGGTGGGGCCGGGGCCGCGCGCCACTGAACACTGGCGGCTGGCCCGAGCGGCGGGATTGAACACGCTGGCCAAAATCCAGGCCGGAAACACTTGGGAACTGTCCGCCGTGCCGGCAATTCCCGCCGTGGCCAACGTGGCTCGTCATGCGGAGAACTTGAGCAAGGCCGAGGTCTCCGGAGTCATGTTGGGCTGGACCTTGGGCGGTTATCCGTCGTCGAACTTGGAAGTCGCGGCCAGCGCCTTGGCTTGTGGTTCGGGGGAAGCCGCCATGCATCAGGTTGCCCAGCGCCGCTTTGGTCCGCAACTGGCCGATGCCGTGGTCCAAGCGTGGCAGGGCTTTAGCGCGGCGTTTTGCGAATTTCCGTATCATATCGGCGTGGTTTATTCCGCTCCCTTACAAGTGGGACCTGCCAACTTATTGTGGGCCGAACCGACCGGTTACCGCGCGACCATGACGGGCTTGCCGTATGACGATCTCCCCGCGTGGCGCAGTATTTATCCCGCATCCGTCTTTGCGGAACAGTTGGAGAAAGTGGCCGCCGGTTTCGAACGAACGCTGGCGGAATTGCGGGCCTTTGCCGCGAGGAACACCGGCCAGACGAGCGCCCCGCAAGCACAAGCCTTTGAGGCGGAATGTCGGGTGGCCGAGGCGGCCGGAATCCATTTTCAAAGTGTGGCCAACCAAGCGTGTTTTGTAATGGCGCGCCAAGCCCTGGCCACGGTGAATAAAGCCGAGGATGCCCGGCCGCTACTGGCCCGTTTGGAGCGGGTGTTGCACGATGAAATCACGCTGGCCCGCCGGCTCTACGCGCTGCAATCCGTTGATTCACGGTTGGGTTTTGAAGCCTCGAATCATTATTTCTATGTGCCGATGGATTTGATGGAGAAAGTGATCAATTGCCGGGCGTTATTGACGGGGTGGCTGGCGGCGCAGCGGCGGCGGTTCGGAATGGACGGGCCCTCTTCGTAATCAGTGGAAATGAAAACCGATTACGATGTCATCCGCCGCCCCCACAGTGTGCAAGCCGGCGGTATTGTTTCCGCATGAACTGGCGGTTTCTGCGTCCTTGGCCGTGGTTGGACACCCGCGCGCGGTTCGTGGCGGGAGTGCCTCGGGGAGGGCGGTTACTGGATTTGGGGTGTTCGGATGGCGAGACGCTCACTCACATGGCGGAATTGCGCCCCGACCTGCGCTTTGCCGCGGCGGATCGCGTGGCGGCACTCCAGCAGGGGCCGCGGGACTGTGATTTTCGGCAGGCGGATTTTGAACGGGATCCGCTGCCCTGGCCCGACGCCGTCATGGATGCCGTTACTTGCATGCACGTGGTGGAACATTTAACCGGAGTGGAACGGCTGTTACGCGAAATCGCGCGCGTGTTGAAACCGGGGGGCCGGGTTTATCTCGAAACGCCGCACCCGCGATCGCTGACCTTGCCGCGGCTGCGGACCGGTTCCGGCGGCTTCGATTTCACGCTGAATTTTTACGATGATCCCACCCATGTGCGCGTGGTGACGGAACGCGAGTTGTGCGAAGAACTGCGCGCGGCGGGATGCGCGATTGTGGCGCACGGAGTTTCGCGCAACTGGTTGTTTGCCGGCGCGCATCTGCTGTTTCGTCACCTGCCGCCCAGCCGCAAAAAATACACGGCGCAGGTGCATTGGGTTGGTTGGTCGGCCTATGTGCTGGCCCAACGCCCCATCCAGGAGGGACACCGGTGAAACCTCGATTGCTGGTGATTGAACTGTGGGGATTGGGGGATCTCGTGATCGCCACGCCTTTCCTGCAGGCCGCGGCGCAGCATTACGAAGTGACGTTGCTGGCCAAGCCGTATGCCTTGGAACTGCAAACGCGGTTATGGCCCGGGGTGCGCGTGGTGCCGTTTGTGGCGCCGTGGACGGCGTTTACCGGAAAATACCGGCTAGTCCGCTGGCCGTGGCGGCAGATGTGGCGATTGCGCCGCCAACTGGCGCACGAACGGTTTACGGTGGGATTGTCCGCCCGGTGGGATCCCCGGGATCATTTCTGGCTTTGGTTGGTGTCGGCGCAGCGGCGGCTTGGGTTTCCCCGGATGGGCAGTCAATACTTTCTCACCCAGCCGCTGACGCGGCCGGCGCCCACGGCGCATCGGTACGAGTATTGGCGCACAGTGGGCGCACAATTAAATTTCGCCATGCCGGAGCGAAAGCATATTCCCGTGCCGCCCGCGCGTTCAGCGGGATACGTGCTGTTGCACACCGGCGCGGGCCAGCCGGTGCGGGTCTGGCCTCTGGAACGCTGCCGTCAAATCGTGGCGCAGTTGCGACAGTCGGGCCAGGCGGTGTGCGTGGCGTGTGATCCCGATCAATTGGCATGGTGGCGGGAGGCGGGCGAAACGACCGCCACGGCGCCGCACACGGTCAACGAATTGTTGGACTTGATTGACGGAGCGCGGGCGTTTGTCGGCAATGATTCCGGGCCGGGGCATTTGGCCGCCTTTTGCGGGGTGCCCACGTTCACCATTTTCGGTCCTCAGTTGCCGGAATGGTTTGCGCCTTTGCATTCCCGCGCCCGCTGGGTGGAGGGACGCCCCTGTCCCTACAAACCGTGTTCGGATTATTGCCGTTTCCCCCAGCCCATTTGCATGGTTGAACTCACCCTCGAAGAAGTGACGGAAAAGATTCTGGGTTTTCTTGATTCACTTTCCTGAAACGATGCGGTGCGTTTGATCCCGCCAGATTTTGGAAACGCCTCCCGCCCGGAATCACTCCACAATTTTCGGCACCACAAACAATCCTCCGGCGGCCACCGGCGCGTTGCGCAAAGCCTCTGCGTGCGGCAGCGAAGGCTCGACGGCATCGGGGCGGGTGACATTTGTCCGAGGAAAAACCTGGACCGTTGGTTCGACCGCGGTCAGGTCCAATGTCTCCAGTTTCGCCACATAATCGAGCAGCCGGTTGAGCTGCCCGCCCAGTGTGCGCGCCTCCTCGGCGGTGAGCTCCACGCGCGCCAAATGGGCCACGGCTTGAATGTCAATCGGCTCGGAGGGCATGCGATCAATCGGCGGCGGGTGAGGGCGCGGGTGGCGGTGGTGGTGTGGGTCGCTCCATGGTTTTGAGCCGTTCGCGGATCATGTCCGCACGGACCAGGTCGCGTTCATCGGCGGACAGTTTGCCCGTGTGCAAGCGCTGCAAATGCGCAGGCTGGGTGAGAATGAAGAGTTCATCCGTCAACGCGCGGGCCGTGGCGGGGAACATGCCCAGATCGGCGCCCAGCCGCATGAAGGACAGCATGTTAATGGCTTCCTTGGAGGTGATGATGTGGGCGTTGGTCAGGATGCCGTAGGCCCGGCCGATCTGGTTGAACAGAATCTTGGGCCGTTGCTCCAGCAGGTTGGTCCGGGCGTTGTCCTCGTGTTCGATGATCTGCGTGAGGACTTTTTCCAGACGCTCCACGATGGCGGGTTCCGTTTCCCCCAGCGTCCGTTGGTTGGACACCTGGAAAATGTTGCCGAGCGCCTCGCTGCCTTCGCCGTAAAGCCCGCGCACCGCCAGCCCCAGTTTGCTGACTGACTGGACAATGGCATTGATTTGATCGGCGAGCACCAAGCCCGGCAGGTGCAGCATGGCGCTGACGCGGATGCCGGTGCCGAGATTGGTCGGGCAGGCGGTCAGATAACCCAGTTCGAGGCTGAAGGCGTAGTTGAGTTTTTGCTCCAACTGGGAATCCACAGCGTCCACAGCCTCCCAGGCATGGCGGAGTTGCAGCCCCGGACGGAGCGCCTGCATGCGCAAGTGATCCTCCTCATTGATCATGACACAGAGGGTTTCCTCGCGGTTCAAGGCCAGGGCGCTGCCGGCGCCCCGGGCGGCGTGTTCCCGGCTGATCAAATGGCGTTCCACCAAGATTTGTTTGTCCAACGCCGACAGCTTGTCCATGGACTCCGAAAAACAGCCCGCCAATTCCGGCAACTGTTCCACCGCCGGCCGGATGAGATCCACAACCGTCAACCGCTCCGCTTTTTTGGCCCAGCCGGGAAAGGAGAAATCCCGCAGATTCCGGGCGAGCCGCACACGGCTGGACAGCACAATCCGGTCGTGCGGACCCGTGCGCCGCGCCGTTTCCGCGGGCGGCGCCAAAAACGTGTGGATGTTCATTTCCGGGGCGCGCTCGCTGGCGCGGGTTTGGCGGTCAAGTGTTTGATTTCGTCGCGCAGGACCGCGGCTTGCTCGAAGTCTTCCGTTTCAATGGCCTGGGCCAACTGACGCTGCAACTGGGCCAGATGCCTCTTGAAATCCAGATGCCGTCGGAGTTGTTCCGGCGCCTTGCCGATGTGGCGGGGGCCTTTATGCATGGTCTTGAGCAGGCTCTTCAAACCTTCGGCAAAGGTCTGGTAACAATCGGGGCATCCCAGCCGGCCGGCCTTCTTGTAATCCGCCTGGGTGAAACCGCAGCGCGGGCATTTCAATTCCCCGCCTTTGGTGGCGGCGGCGGCCTGTTCCATTTCCTGGGAGGCGCCCAAGCCGAGCAACAGGTCGGCCAGCGAGAATCCGGTGGGGTCATTGACTCCCTTGCTCCGGGCGCATTCCTCGCAGAGATCCAGTTTTTGTATCTTGTCGCCGGCAATCTGCGTCAGATGCACGGTCGCTTCGCGTTCTTTGCAGACGCAACATTTCATAAATTCGCTGGTGCCGGTCAAATGGGTTCGCCGGACACACGGGTCAACGCATGATACCGCTCCATCAGTTGGCGGGTGACGGGGCCGGGTTTGCCCGAACCAATGACGCGCCCGTCAATCTTCACCACCGGAACAATCTCGGCCCCGGTGCCGGTGAGGAAACACTCGCTCGCGTTGAACAAATCATAACGGGTTAAATTGGGTTCCCGGACGCGCCAGCCCGCCTCCTCGGCCAGTTCCATCACCACGCGCCGGGTGATGCCGTACAACGCGCCGGCGGCGAGGGGCGGCGTCAGGACCTCATCGTCCCGGACGATGAACAGATTATCGCCGGTGCATTCGGCCACATAACCCTCCGCGTTGAGCATGACGGCTTCCTCCACCCCCGCGTTGTTGGCCTCGATTTTGGCCAGAATGTTGTTGAGGTAATTGAGCGATTTGATGGCCGGATTGAGCGCGCTGTGCAGATTGCGGACGGTGGGAACGGTGACGATCGCCAAGCCGTTCCGGTAATAGGCCTCCGGATAAAGTTGAATTTGTCCAGCGATGATGATGACCGAACCTTGTTTGCAGCGGTTGGGATTCAACCCCAACGTGCCCACGCCCCGCGTGACCACGAGCCGGATATACCCGTTGCGCAGCCGGTTTTTCCGACAGGTCGCCACCACGGCCCGCATCATTTCGGGGGGCGACATGGGAATGGTGAGCAACAGCGCTTTGGCCGAGTGATACAACCGGTCCACGTGCTCCTGGAGTTTGAACACCCGACCGTGATAGGCGCGAATGCCTTCGAAAATGCCGTCGCCATAGAGCAACCCATGGTCGAACACCGAGATTTTGGCCTTGGCCTCGTCGTAATATTTCCCGTCGATGTAAACTCTCATACCCGTACGCCCGCAACCTAGTGAATGTACCGCGGGCGCGCAACCCCGCATTCAGAAATGGCGCGCGCGACGGGAGGAGGCATGGCGCGGGCGGCGGGCGCGTCTCAGCCGCGCTCGCGGGCCTGGGTAATATCCCGCGCAATCTGGCGCTGCAACGCCGCGAGCGAGGGGAACCGCTGTTCGTCGCGCAGCTTGGGACCGAAGATCACCTCCAGTTCCTCACCGTAGAAATCACCCTGTTCATCCAGCAGATGAACCTCCACGCGGCGTTGGGATGCGGTGGGGTTCACGGTGGGGCGCACGCCCAGATTGAGCAGCGCGCGATACGACCGGCCGCGCATGTTCGCCTGCGCCACGTACACACCCGACGGAGGCAATACCCGTCCGGTGGTGTCCAAGTTGCAGGTCGGAAAGCCAAGCTTCCGTCCCATGCCATCGCCCCGCACGACTTCGCCGCGCAACGCATACGGGCGGCCCAGCAGCCGGCTGGCCGTTGCCAAATCCCCGGCTTGAATCGCCTGACGAATGCGGGTGCTACTGACCACGCGGCCCTCTAGGGAGACGCCGGGGATGGCGTGAACGTGGAATCCCCAACGATCCCCCCAATGCTTGAGCGAGGCGACGTTGCCGCGCCGTTCGTGGCCGAACAGAAAATTGCGGCCCACGCAAACGCTGTGCAACGGATCAAGGTCGCGCACCAACCGGCGCACGAATGTTTCTCCGCTTTGCCGGCTGAGAGGCCGGTCAAAGTGCAGCAGCAACACGGCGTCCACGCCGAGGGCGTCCAAGGTTTCTAGTTTTTGCGAAAGCGAATATATCAGCGGGGGCACGCGGTCGGGCGCGACCACGACGTTTGGATGCCGGTCGAAGGTCAGCACCAGCGCTAGTGCTTGGTGTTGGCGGGCGTCCGCGAGGGTCTGCCGGATGATTTGTTGATGCCCCAGATGCACGCCGTCAAAAAAACCCATGGCCAGGCAGACCGGTTGCGAGCGGGGCTTCAGGTCGCGGGCGGTGTGGAAGATTTTCATCGGCGCGTGAATGGTGAAACCCGAAGCGCGCGGGCGGCGGGCCGTTCAACCGGAGTTCCCCGCGGCCAGTTTCAAGAACGGGATCACCCGCTTTTCCAATTCCGCCGTGGTGAGCTTCAACACCGCGTCCAGCGGTAGCGCGTTGGCCACGTTAAATTTGCCGGAGCTGACGCGGCGCAAGGCGGCCAAATGCGCACCGCAACCAACCTTCTGCCCCAGCTCATGGGCCACGCTCCGCACGTAGGTGCCCTTGGTGCAGGCCAGTTCAAAATGACCCACGGAGTCGGCGTAACTGGAAAAGCGAAACCGGTAAATGTGCACCAGCCGGGGTTCGCGCTGTACTTCCACACCTTTGCGGGCGAGTTTATACAACGGCACGCCATCCTTTTTCACCGCCGACACCATCGGGGGTGTTTGCATGTGGTCGCCGACAAATTCCGCCGCCAGCCCGTTTAATTCATCGAGCGTCAACAACGGCACCGGCAGGGTGGCCGTGATTTCGCCGTCGGCGTCGTGACTGTCCGTGCTGACGCCGAACTGGATGCGGCCCGCGTACAATTTGTCATCGGCCATGAGCTTTTCCGAGAGCTTGGTGCCGCGGCCGAGCACGAGCACCAGCAGGCCGGTTGCGTTCGGGTCCAACGTGCCGCAATGGCCGACCTTGGGCAGGCGGAATTGGCGCCGGACCGCGGCGACCACATCGTGGGAAGTCGGGCCGGAGGGCTTGTCAATCAACAAGGCTCCGTCGAGGGCGGCAAAGGGTTGCATGCGGAATCAGGGCAGCGCTTTCAAGGCGAGCTTGATGGCGGCGATGACGCGCCGGCGGGTCGCCAGGGGAGTGCCTTCAATGCGGGCGCCGGCCGCGGCGGCATGCCCGCCCCCGCCAAACTGCGCGGCGATTTTATTGACGTTCACCTGGTCGCTTTTCGAGCGGAAACTGACGCGCGTCCATTGGGGGTCCACTTCCTCAAACACACAGGCGACCACCACGGGTTCGATGGCCCGGATGTGATCAATCAAACCCTCGGAATCCGCGCTGTCCGCGCCGGTGCGCGCGAAGTCGGCTTTGTTCAACCAGCAATAGGCGATGCGGTTTTTATCGGTGAGCCGGAAGCGGCTGTACAACCGCTTCAGCAAACGCGCGCGGGGCAGGGGAAATGATTGATACACCTCGTGGCAAATCTGGGTCAGATTGGCGCCGCGGGCGACCAGTTCCCCGGCCACGTGATAGGTGGAAGGCCGCGTGGAGGGGTATTGGAACGAACCGGTGTCCGTGGAGATGGCCGTGAACAGGCAATCGGCAATGCGCGGGGTGATGGGCCAGCGGGCGGCGCGAAGCAGACGATAGATCAATTCTCCGGTGGAAGGTTGGTTGGCGGCCACCCAGTTGATGTCGCCAAACCGGGTGTTGCAGGGATGATGATCAATGTTGATCAAGGTCTGGCGTTCGCCCAGGCATTCGCCGGCGCGGCCCAGCCGCTCGAAACTGGCGGCATCGGCGGCGACAACACAATCAAAACGCTGGCCGGCCCGGGGTGGTTGGATCAGGCCTTCGGGATCCAGAAACCGGTATTTCTGCGGCACGACATCCTCGTTCCAACAGGTGACCCGCCGGCCTTCAGCCCGCAAGGCCAGCGTCAAGGCCAGTTGCGAACCGATGCAATCCCCGTCCGGCCGCACATGGCCGACCACGCAGACGCTCTGGCTGCCGCGCAGCACTTCGAGAATCCGCTGAATGATCTTGGGGTGCGATTTCACCGGCATCACTCCGCGGGCGACGGCTGGGCGCGTTCCAATTCTTCGATGATCTGCAGGACGCGATTCCCGCGGACCACCGAATCGTCCAGGACAAATTTCAGTGTGGGAAAGTATTTGAGCACCACCGAGCGCGCGACCAGGTGTTGGATGCGCCCCCGGTTTTCTTCAAGCAACGCGATGCCGCGCTTCTGTTGATCCGGTCCGCCCAAGATACTGATGAACACCAGCGCCGAACGCAGATCGCCCGCCACGTCCACGTCATTGACCGAGACCAGACCCGCCTCCTCCGCCGGGATTTCGCGACGGATGACGTTGCCGATCTCCCGCTTGAGCAGTTCGCGCACGCGCTGGATTCGATGGGAAGGCATCTTGGATCAATCCTGCATGATTAAAACCGGTCCCCGGGCCGTCAGACTGCCGCCTCAGAGTTTCTGGGCGACTTTCTCCACGAGGTAACATTCGAGCACATCGCCCACCTGAAAATCGCCGAAGCCCTCGATCCGAATACCGCATTCCATGCCGGCCCGGACTTCGTTGACCTCGTCTTGAAACCGGCGCAGGGACTGGGTCACTCCTTCGTAAATCAACTCCTTGCGCCGACGGACGCGAATCTTGCCGCGGACAATGCGGCCATTGTTGACGGCGCAGCCGGCCACGGGCGCGCCCTTGGACAGTTGGAAGATTTGTTTGACTTCCGCCGCACCGGTGACGATCTCGCGCACGATGGGTTCCAGCAGGCCCGCCATGGCTTCTTTCACCTCGTCAATCAGTTCGTAAATGATGGTGTACAACTTGATTTGCACCCCTTCCCGTTTGGCGGCTTCCCCCACGCCGGTGTCAATGCGGGTGTGGAACCCGAGAATCACCGCGTGGGACGCCGAGGCCAGCGAAACATCGGATTCGTTGATGGTGCCCACGGCGCTGTGAATGACTTCGAGCGATACCTTGTCGGACTCGATTTTCTTCAGCGCGTCCACAATGGCTTCCTCCGATCCCTGGGTGTCCGTCTTGACCACCAGTTTGAGGACTTTGCTGTGCTGGGCGTCCAGCGTGTCAAAGAGGGTTTCGAGGGTGACGCCGGCTTTCTTGGCTTCCAAAGCCTGGGCCCGCGCTTCCATCTGACGTTGTTCCGCCAGAGCCCGGGCGGCTTTTTCGTCCTTCATGACGTTGAACTCCGAGCCGGCCTCGGGCACGCCGTTCAAGCCAAGCATTTTAACCGCCACGGAAGGACCGGCTTCCTTGAGCCGCTTGCCCTCTTCATTGACCAACGCCCGCACTTTGCCGTGGCACGGTCCGCAAATGACGGCGTCGCCCACCCGGAGCGTGCCTTTACGCACCAGAACGGTGACGGTTGTGCCGCCCGGTTCCCGGCCGGATTCAATGACGTTGCCCTGCGCCGCGCGGTTGGGATTTGCCTTCAATTCCAACAGGTCCGCCTGCAGCAGGATCATGTCGAGCAGCTTGTCCACCCCCTGTTTGGTGAGGGCGGAGCAATCCACGAAAATCGAGTCCCCACCCCAGTCGTCCGGCACCAACCCGCGGTCCTGAAGTTGTTGGCGGACTTTCAGCGCGTTGGCGGCCGGGTGATCCACTTTGTTGACGGCCACAATGATCGGCACCTGGGCGGCCTTGGCGTGGTTCAAGGCTTCCAGAGTTTGCGGCATGACACCATCGTTGGCCGCCACCACCAGCACGACGATGTCTGTGACGTTCGCTCCCCGGGCGCGCATCGCGCTGAAGGCGGCATGCCCCGGTGTATCGAGGAACGTGATTTGTGCCAGTTCTTTTTTGCGTTCCGGATGGGGGAAGGAAATCGTGTAGGCGCCAATGTGCTGGGTGATGCCGCCGGATTCGCCGGCCACCACGTTCGATTTGCGGATGCTGTCGAGCAGGGTGGTCTTGCCGTGGTCCACATGCCCCATGATGGTGACCACGGGGGCGCGCGGTTTCAGGTCCTCCGGCTTGTCTTCGACATCCACGTCCTCGGTCCGGCGCGTCACCACCAGCGCCTGTCCGCGATCCCGTTTTTCCAGTTCAAATCGGTAACCGTATTTCGCGCACACCCGTTTGGCCGTGGTTTCGTCCATCGTCTGGTTGACGTTGGCAAACACGCCCAATTCCATGAGGTCGGCGATGATCTTGAACGGTTTTTGGTTGAGCTTTTCGGCCAGGGCCCGAACGGCGATCGGCGGCTTGAGCGTGATTATTTCGCCGGTGGTCGGCGCCACCCATTTGGGCGTGGCTGGCGCGGCGGGTTTTGGTTCGGGACGCGCGACTTGATTGCGCCCGGCCGGAGCGCCGGGGCGGGCGGGCAGCGACGCAACGCGGCTTTCTCCCCGGGTTTCCACCCGCCCGCGGTCCGCTTCGGGGCGGGCGACGCCACTGCGACCGGGAGTGGTCCGTCCGGCGGATTTTTCCTTCGCCCGCGGTGTTGGCCGCTTGGGCAGATCAATGAATCCCACCCGATCGCCCAATCCGGGAGTCGGCGGCGGGGGCGGGGTTGCCGGCACTGGCGGGATCGGCGGTGGCGCCACGGGCGCGGCGGATTCGGCCGCCTCTGCCGGCACGGCTGGTTCGGCCACCATCGTGGTTGGCGCCACTGGTTCGATGGCCGGGGTTGGCGATACTTCGGACGGGGGCTCAACAACCGGAGCGGCGGCGGCGACTTCAAGAATCGGTGTTACCGCGGGTTCTGAGACCTCCGGCCCGGGCGGAGGCGGTGCCACTTCAACGGCCGGCACCACTTCGACGGCTGGCGCCGGAATGGCGGGTGGCGGTTCGGTGCTAATGGGCGTGGCCGGGAGCGGCGCGGGAGGTGCCGCCGGCGGTTCAGCCGTCGCGGGTTCGGCGGCGGGTGGAGCAGGCGGACTCGCGGCGGCGATGCGGTCGGCGAAAATTTTGCGGAGTTCGTCTTCGAAGTATTCCGCGGTGATTTTATCGAGGGTGCTGCTGGCGACTCTGGCGGCAGTAATGCCCATATCCTTGGCCGCGCTCAGAACTTCCTTGTTCTGCAGGCCAAGTCTCTTTGCGATATCGTAAATGCGAACGGGCATAGTTTATCCACTGCGTCAGCCAGATGTTGCCGCGCGGCTTTCATGGGGGGACGCTAGCAAATGCGCGGACCGCGTGCCAATCATTTTAATGTTCACCGACGGCGGAATCTTCCCCCAAGGGAATGGTGCGCCGCGCGGCTTCGGCGCGGGCCGCCTGGAGAATGGCGGTGGCTTGGTCGCCAATTTCCGGAATCTCACTCAAGTCGTCATCATCCGCCTGCAATAAATCTTCCAAGCGGGTTAACCCATGCCGCACGAGCACTTCAGCTTGTTCCGCAGTGATGCCCGGAATGGCGGCCAGGGTTTCCACGGCCTCGGCCACTTTTTCCTCGAACCCTTTGGTGACCACGACCTCCGCCTCGATGTCCACCTGCCAGCCGGTTAATTTCGAGGCCAGTCGCGCGTTCTGGCCGCGTTTGCCGATGGCGAGGGATAATTGATCTTCACTGGTGAGAATGTGAATGCGCCGCGCCGCTTCATCCACCTCAAAGGATTTCAATTTGGCCGGGGACAGGGCGTTGGTGACGTATTGCCGGATGTTGGCGTCCCAGCGGATGATGTCCACTTTTTCGTTGTTGAGTTCGCGGACGATGTTCTTGACCCGCTGTCCGCGCAACCCGACGCACGCGCCGACCGGATCCACTTTTTCATCGCGGGTATAGACCGCCAGTTTGGTGCGGAATCCGGGCTCGCGGGCAATGCCCTTGATTTCGATCGTGCCGTCGTTGATTTCCGATACTTCCAGTTGAAAGAGCTTGATGACAAAGCGCGGGTCCGCGCGGGAGAGAATGATCTCCGGGCCGTGGGGGCCCTGTTCCACGGCTTTCACGAAACAACGCAGGCGTTCGCCCACTTGGTATTCTTCGGTCGGCACCCGTTCGCGATTGGGCAGCAGGGCCTCGTATTTGCCCAAGTCCACTAGGACGTCCGAGCGTTCGAAACGGCGCACCGTGCCGCTGACGATGTCGCCCACCCGATCTTTGAATTCGGCGAAGATCAATTCTTTCTCCGCGCGCCGGATCTGGGTCATGATGGTTTGTTTGGCGTGTTGGGCAGCAATGCGACCAAACCCGGTGGGCGTGACTTCCACCTCAATTTCCTCGCCCACCTGGGCGTCGGCTTTGATCTGGCGGGCGTCAAAA
>MWDV01000261.1 GCA_002070715.1 Verrucomicrobia bacterium ADurb.Bin118 | reverse complement strand
TATCGCGCCTTGGGGGCGTCGCGTAAATTGCGCGTGGCCCCCCTGCCGTTGCCCGCACCCGCCCTGACCCGCTGGCTCGAAAACCTGTAACGGCTCTGTCTGGCGCTTCGGTGGAGAGAATCCACATTCGTCTCTCGGGATGAAGACCGGAGAGGCCGTGTGTGCCTCGCCTGCAAGGGCATCCGGGTTGATCCGCAGTTGATCCGCCGTGCTTCGGGGGGCATCAGAAAATCCGGAGCGCCGACTTGACCTTTGGCCATAAACCCGCATCTTACGCGCGCGCTGGGGAGGGTTGGATGGATTCCCGACCGGCGCATTGGGTGCCGGTCCGGCGCAAAGCGCTGTTCCCAGCCCCGCAAGTTACACAGGATACAATTTTAATGACGCGGCCCCGGGCCGCTGCACGACCGATGCAACATATTCGCAATCTCGCGATCATTGCGCACGTTGACCACGGCAAGACCACCCTGGTGGATGGTCTGCTCAAGCAATCCGGCACCTTCCGCGCCAACGAGGCCAAAGCCTCCGAGGAACGGATCATGGATTCCCTGGACCTCGAGCGCGAGAAAGGCATCACCATCCGCGCCAAGAACGCCGCGTTCAAATACCGGGATTATCACGTGAACATCGTGGACACACCCGGCCACGCGGATTTCGGCGGCGAAGTGGAGCGGATCATGAACATGATTGACGGGGTGCTGCTAGTGGTGGACGCCGCCGAAGGTCCCCAGGCGCAAACCCGCTTTGTGTTGCGCAAGGCGCTCGCGGCCGGCGCCAAACCCATCGTGGTCATCAACAAAATTGACCGCGAAAATGCGAACCCGAAGAAGGTGCTGGACCAGGTTTTTGAGTTGTTCTTGTCCCTCAACGCGACGGATGAGCAACTCGATTTCCCGTTCCTCTACTGCTCGGCCAAGGCCGGCTTTGCCCAGACCGATCTGGCGCATCCCAGCCGCACGTTGACGCCGCTGTTCGAGGCCATCGTCAAACACATCCCTCCGCCGCGCGCCCGGGCTGGAGACGGGTTCCAAGTGCTGGTGGCGAACCTGGATTACTCCGATTACCTCGGTCGGATTGCCTTTGGCAAAATCGTCGCCGGAAAGGTGCGGACCGGCGCGTCCGCCGTCTGCCTCCACGGCGATGGCCGCGTGACCTCCGGCAAGATCACCATGCTCTACCACTTCGAGGGATTAAAACGCATCGAAGTCGAGGAGGCGCACGCCGGGGACATCGTCGGCATCACCGGGTTTGACGACGTGTGTATCGGCGAGACTCTCGCCGACAAAGCCGAGCGGGGCGCATTGCCGTACATCCCGATTGATCCGCCCACCATCCAAATGGAATTTGCCGTGAACGACGGCCCCCTCGCCGGCCAGGACGGCAAGCTCGTCACCGCCCGCCATCTTTGGGAGCGCCTCGTCCGGGAAATCCGCACCAACGTCGCCCTGCGCATCGCCCAGACCGATGATCCGAAGGTGTTCAACGTCAAGGGCCGCGGCGAGATGCAAATCGCCATTCTCGTCGAGCAAATGCGCCGGGAAGGCTACGAGGTGCTGGTCTCGCGGCCCGAAGTGCTCTGGCGCCAGGGGCCCAACGGCGCGTTGCTCGAGCCGATCGAAAAATTGTTCCTCGAGATCCCCCAGGACCACCTGGGCGCGGTCATGGAAAACCTCGCGTGGCGCAAAGCCGGGATTACCGCCATCCATCATCACGGCCGGCAGGTGACCATCGAAGCGTTGATTCCCATGCGGGGATTGATCGGATTCGAGACGGACTTGGTGAATCTGACGCGCGGCCTCGGCGTCTTGAGCCATCTCTTTCACGAATACGGGACGGATCGCGGGGAGATTCCCGCCCGCAAAAACGGGTCCCTCGTCAGCATGGAAAACGGCGAGGCAATGGCCTACGCACTGAACATGATCCAGGAACGCGGGCGGCTGATGGTGGCCCCCGGCGACCAGATTTACAAAGGCATGATCGTCGGCGAAAACGCGCACGACAACGACCTGCCGGTGAATCCCTGCAAGGCGAAGAAGCTCACCAACATGCGTTCCCAAGGCGAAGGCAAAGGCATTCAACTCACCCCGCCGTTGCGGCTGAGCCTCGATCGCGCGTTGGAATACATCGGCTCGGATGAATACGTGGAAGCCACGCCCCGGCATTTGCGCCTGCGCAAAAAAATCCTGGACGAAAACCAGCGCAAACGCGCCGAGCAAAACCGCGTGTTCAAAATCATGGCCGCGTGACGACCGGTGGGGAGAGCCAGGCCCGTAATCCCCATTCATTCCGCGCCGGTGGACGCCGCCGCCCGCCCACATACCATCGGGCTGACGTTGCGCCGGCAGTGCATTCCGCGCTGGCCAGTTGGCTAGCGGTGTGGTCAACTGACCACGCATGAAACGTCAATTTTTCTTTGCCGGACTCATCACCGTTGCCCTTCTCACCGGCTGCCGCGCTCCGCGCGATCCGGTGGTCAATCGGCCCCTCGAATTGTTCAATGGTCGCAACCTCGCCGGTTGGACGCCGGTGTTCGATCCCTCCGATCCGCCGCGTGACCCCGTGTGGTCCGTGCGGGATCGCCTCCTCATTTGCACCGGCGAGCCGCTGGGCGTGCTGCAGACCGAGCGCGCCTTTACCAACTTCCGGCTGGTGGTGGAATACCGCTGGCCCCCCGGTCAGAAGCCGGGCAACAGCGGCATTCTCACCCGCATCAACGGCCCGGTCCGCGCGCTGCCCCGGGCCGCCGAGGTCCAGTTGATGCACGGTAATGCGGGCGATGTGCTTGGTTTGCAGGGCATGCAGGTCTTGGACGGGCAACCGCGGTTTTTTGCCGTCAACGCCCACGAGATCGCCGGCGACATTCGCGGCGTGAAAAAACTGGTGGACGCCGAGAAGCCGCCCGGCGAGTGGAATCGCGTGGAAGTGCTGGCGGAGGGCGGCAGTTACACCGTCTGGATGAACGGCCAGCAGATCAACCATGCCGTGGGCGTGGAAATCCGGCCCGGCCCGATCGGGCTGCAATCCGAAGGTGGCGAAATCCATTTCCGCCGGGCGACTCTGACGCCGTTGGCGCCGTGACGCCGCCTGCGTTTGTCCCGGAAGGTGAATCGCTTTAACGCCCCCGTCAGTCCGTTTGTTTATGAAAACCAACCAAGTCTATCTGGCCATTGATCTCGGCGCCGAGAGCGGACGGGTGATGGCCGGCCGGTGGAACGGCAAAACCCTCCAGCTCGAAGAAATCCATCGTTTCCCCAACGGCCCGGTGATGCTTGCCGACAGCCTGCGCTGGGACGTGCTGCGGCTCTGGCACGAAATCCAGCACGGACTGGCCCTCGCCGCGCAGCAATACGGCGCCCGCGTTGTCTCCGTCGGCGCGGATACCTGGGGCGTGGATTACGTGCTGTTGAATAAACGCGGGGAACTGTTGGGCCAGCCGTTTGCCTACCGCGACGCCCGCACTAACGGCGTCATGGAAAAAGCGTTTCGCCGCGTGCCCCGCGAAGCCATCTTCGCCCAGACCGGACTGCAGTTCATGCAGTTCAACACGCTCTTTCAATTGCTCGCCCATCAGCGGGCGCATCCCGACCTGCTCGCCGCCGCCGACACACTGTTGTTCATGCCCGACTTTCTGCACTGGGCCTTGTGTGGCGCGCGGGTGGCCGAGTTCACCATCGCCAGTACCTCGCAATGTCTGCATCCCCTCCGGCGCCAGTGGGCGGGGGGATTGCTGAAACAATTCCAACTGCCGCGGCGGCTCTTTCCGAAGATTGTACCGCCCGGCACGCCCCTCGGCGCTTTGCGCGCCACCGTGGCCGAACGCACCGGTCTGGCCGGCGTGAACGTGGTGGCGCCGCCCGCGCACGACACTGCCGCCGCCGTGGCGGGAGTGCCCACCGCGAACACCGGCCGTCCTAACTGGGCCTATATCAGTTCCGGCACCTGGTCGCTCATGGGAGTGGAAGTGAAACAGGCGGTCCTGTCCCCCCGCGCGCAGGCGCTCAACGTCACCAACGAAGGCGGCGTGGACGGCACCTATCGCCTGTTGAAAAACATCATGGGCTTGTGGCTCGTGCAGCAATGCAAACGCTCCTTCGACGCCCGGCCTGCCGCACGGACGTCGCGCACCCGCAGTCACAGCTACGCCGAACTGGCGCGCCTGGCCGCCCGGGCCAAACCGCTCCGCTCCCTCGTGGACCCGGACGACCGCCGTTTTCTCAATCCGCCCGACATGCCGGCGGCGATGCAGCGCTTCTGCCGCGAGACCCGGCAACCGGTGCCGCGGACCGTCGGCGAACTCGTCCGCTGCGCCTACGAAAGCCTCGCGTTGAAATACCGGGAAGTGCTCGGCTGGCTGGAGGAACTGACGGGGGAACCCATCGAAGTCATCCACATCGTGGGCGGCGGATCGCAGAATGCGGTGCTAAACCAATTTACGGCGGACGCCTGCCAACGCCCGGTCCTCGCGGGGCCCGTGGAAGCCACGGCGATGGGGAATCTGCTCACCCAGGTCCGCGCCCACGGGGAACTGGCCTCGCTGGCCGAACTGCGCGCCGTCATCCGCCAATCCAGCGCGGTCACCTGCTTCGAACCCCGGCCCGCGGCGGCCTGGCAGGACGCGGCGGAACGCTTCGCCAAACTGCGC
>MWDV01000260.1 GCA_002070715.1 Verrucomicrobia bacterium ADurb.Bin118 | reverse complement strand
CTTCCATCCTCCGTCGCCGTGGATGACCGCGCCCACGACGACGGCGGTGAATGAAACCGCTTACCGCGAGTTGCGTGTGGCGGTCCTGCCCGCCAAAGCCGCCGCGGCCAGTGCCGCCGAGCGCCGGATGTTGGTGGAACGGGAGCGGGATTTGTTGGGCGAACAGGAATTGGCACCGGCGGCAGATCCGTCGCTGGCTTCGATCCGCCGGCATTTCCCGGCGCTCCAGTGGTCGCGGGAAGCCGTGGGGGTCAAAGATCACCCGTTCACCATCGGCGTGGCGCCGGATGCCTCGCTGCAATTGACCGAGAGCATCGCCAATTACCGGAAACCGGTCGCCTTTTTCAGGGTCAACGATTCCCGCTTTGGCGCGGCACCGGCGGGTTGCGCGAAGCAGTTGATGAACGGTTGGATGCCCATCGTCATTTCCAGCGAACGGCGGGACGGATGGGAATTGCAACAAACGGTCTTCGGGTACAGCCCAGGATTTTCGCCGGACGAACCGTTGGCGGGTTTCGTCCGTTTCCGCGCGACGAATCCTGGCGCCGGGCCGCGCAATCTGAAATTGGAACTGGTCATTGACGGCGTCACCAACGCACCCGCGCCGCTGAACTGGATGTTGAATGTGCCGGCGCACGGATATCAGGAAATTGCGGTGCGCGTCCCGTTCCTGGTTCAAGCA
Organism: Verrucomicrobia bacterium ADurb.Bin118; assembly: GCA_002070715.1. Lineage (GTDB taxonomy): Bacteria > Verrucomicrobiota > Verrucomicrobiia > Limisphaerales > MWDV01 > MWDV01. Next base: position 24,377 of record MWDV01000260.1, on the reverse strand, counting down.
ACGCCTCCCACCGAAGTTCCGCTCACGGAATTTGACGCCAAGCTCAAAGAAACCCTCGGCTACTGGGAACGGTTGGTGGCCCAGGGCAGCCGGTTTGAGATTCCCGAGCCGGAGATGCGGGACGCTTACCGCGCATGGAACGCCTACAATTTCCTGAACGTGCATAAGCGCGGGGATGTTTTTCACGTCTGCGATGGTTCGGGGTTCTACGATCGGGTGTACGGTTACAGCGCCGCGCTGTTCTGCAACAACTTGGACTTGCTCGGCTATCCACGCGAGGCGGAAAAGTATCTCGATTCCTTGCTCACGTTCATGCAGCCCAACGGTCTGCTGGCGGTCCACTTTGGGGATACGGACACCGGCGCGGCGCTGTGGACGATGAGCGAGCATTACTGGATCACCCGCGACGCCGACTGGCTGCGGCGGGTGGCGCCCAAGATGTTGCAAATGTGCGATTGGATCATCGGCCAGCGCGCGGACGCCCTGGCAAAGGCGGACCAGGAACCGGCGGTCGCCCGCGGTTTCATCCGCTACAAGCCGTACGCCGATTTGTTGCATCCGGCGGCGGATTATTTTTCCAACAGTTATTTGTGGAAGGGACTGAACGCCGCGGCGGACGCCCTGGCCGCCATCGGGATGTCGGAACCGGCGGCCCGGTTGAAACGTGAGGCCGAGGCGTACCGGAAAGACATTCGCGCCTCCATGGACGCCGCCCGGTTCACCGACCGCGGCGAATCCATTCTGCCGATGATCCCCGACACGCGCGAGTTGTGGAAGGAATCCAACGGCAGCGCGGACGGCTATTACGGCATCATCGCGCCGATGTTGCTGGAGACGGGAATTCTGGCCGCGCGCGAACCGATAACGGATGGCTTGATCCACACGCTCCAGCAGCGCGGCGGGCTGATGCTGGGGGTGCCGCAGTTTCATCAGATGATTGATCACGCCTATGGGTACGGTTACTGGATGACCTGCCTCGAACGCAACGAACCCAAACGGGTGCTCTTGGGCCTGTATGCCTCGATGGCTTACGGGATGTCCCGCGGCACCTGGGCGGCGGTCGAATGCACGCCCATCCGGACGGGGAAAAACTATTGGACGCTCCCGCACACTTACTCGAACACGCAACAACTGCGTCTGTTGCGCCATCTGTTGCTGTGGGAAGACGGGGATAACCTGCGCTTGGGCGAAGCCATGCCCCGGCAATGGCTGCAGGCCGGCAACCAGGTCGCGGTGAATGAAGCGCCCACGCGCTTTGGGCCGCTGAGTTATCGCCTGCAGGCCGGGGCTCGTTCAATACGGGTGGAATTGACGCCACCGATGCGCCCGGCGCCCCGCGAAATTTCGCTGCGGCTGCGGCATCCGAAGCACCGATCCATTGCGCGGATTAAGACGGATCGCCCGGCGCAGATCGAGTCGGCGGGAGAAATGTTGCGTTGGCAAAACGTGGACGGACCCCTCACGCTGGACGTAATGTTTCGGTGACGGAAGGGAAATCAAGATGATTCGCTTATGAATTTATTGGACTGGCTGGTGGTGGCGGCCTCGTGCGCCGTGGTCTTTGCGGTGGGGCTGGGGTTTGCGCGGCGTTCGTCGCAAAAAGGGGCGACCGGTTATTTTGCGGGCGGACGGGATGTGCCGTGGTGGGCCATTGGTTTGTCCAACACGGCCACCTATAGCTCCGGCACGGGCGCGTTTGTGATGCTCGTGCTGGTGTACGGGCTTTCGGGCAACTGGCTTTGGTGGACGAGCTGGATTGTGTGGATGCCGTTGGTGGCCATCGTCTGGGCGCGGATGTGGCGCCGGATGCAAATCGTGACGACGGCGGAATTGATTTCGCTGCGCTATGGCGGGTCGCCCGCGGTCATGGCGCGGAAGATCTACGCGTTTGTCTGTTGCTTTGGCTTCGCCGTGCTCATCATTGCCTACATCACCGGCTTCTTCGCGAAAACCATCGCGCCACTGTGTCCCTTGACCACGTGGCAGGTCCTGTTGATTTTCGGCGGCATCACCGTGATCTACACGATGTTCGGCGGTTTGCTCGGGGTGGTGTACGCCGATGTGGTGCAGTTCGGCATCATGATCACCGGTTGCACCGTCTTTTTCGTGCTGGCGGTCATGCACCAGGGCAGTTGGGGCGATGTGCTCCAGCGCGTGCAGACCATCCGCCCCACGGGGCTCACGCAAACCCCGCCTACCGAAGCCATTGGCTGGTTGACGGTGGCGATGTTGTTTCTGCAAGGCTGGTTCTTTGCCGGCTCGCCCACCGCCGGGGAGGGGATGACGGCGCAACGGTTCATGGCCGCCCGGGATGAACGGCACGCCATGGGCGGCCAGCTTTTCAACGCGTTTCTTGCCCTCTCGTTTCGCACGCTGCCATTGATCGGCCTCGGGGTGGTCGCGATGGCCTTGTTCTGGACTTCCGATTTGGTCAAGGAGGTTGGCGCGGCGCCCGCCGGCACGGCGATGCTGAAGGATCCGGCCCACGCCTGGGGCGAGCTGGTCAATGCGTCGAAACTGCCGCATGGTTTCATCGGCTTGCTGGTGGCCGCGGAAGTAGCCGCCTTCATGGGCGCGCTCAGCGCCCTGCTCAACTGGGGCGGGAGTTTCGTGGTGAACGACCTGTTGCCGGCGCGGTTTGGCGCAGCGCGCGACCGCATCTGGGTCAGCCGGCTGACCACGTTGTCCCTGTTCATTTTCGCCTCGGCGGTGACGATTCTGTTTGTGGACAACATGGTGAGTTGGTTCCTGTTCATCAATTCGGCGATGGTGATCTTCCTGCTGCCGCTGTCGTGGTTCCGGTTCTTCTGGTGGCGGTTCAACGTCTGGGGCGAGCTGGCCGCCGTCATCCTGGGGTTGCCGCTTTCCATCCTTGTGTGGTTTGTGCTCGATTTCCAGAGCCGCCCGATCTGGCAGGGATTGGGATTGCTCTTTGGTTTGAGCTTTGCGGTGTTGTTCATCGTGACCCTGTTCACGCCGCCGGAATCCAAGGCCGTCCTCAAACAATTCTACGCGCGGTGTCGTCCGCCCGGATTCTGGAAACCGATCCAGGCCGAAGTGCCGTTGCCCGACCGGGGCGAACCCACGGCAGGGCGGATGCTCGCCGATTGTCTGTTGGGCATCGTGGCCGCGTTTTGTCTGGTGCTCGCCACGAATGCCGTTTTCGTCAGAGATTGGCCGCGACTGGCGATCGCCATTCCGGTCTGTCTCGTGGCCGCCGTGTGGCTGTTGCGGCGGGTGTTGGAGTCCTCGAAAAACAAACCAACCGTCTCGGTGTCCGATCCTCAAAATCCTGTATCATGAAAACCTATTGCTTACGCTTGATCATCCTTGGGTTGGCGGCAGTGCCCATGCTCCTGCCGTCCACGGTTCGTGCCGCGCGCCATCCCGGCCAAGCCCTGGCTGTGTTCCAAGGGCCGGAGTTTCAGGGCGGGGCCAAAGATTTGGTGGGCACCTCGTTTGGCGGCGAAGAGGTGAACACGATCTATGCCCAGGCCACCGGGCCGCGCTCGCAAATGCAGGTTAAATTCAAGATTCCCGCGCTCCCCGCCGGACCGCAGTTTGTGCATCTGCGGGGGCGGGACGATGACGCGCCGGGGGTGTGTGCTATTGCGGTGCGCCTCAATCGCACCATCGTGTTTGAAGGGCCCAATCCGTTTTCAGCAAGCCGGTTTGGCAACCACAAGTGGCCGATTCCGGATCAGGCCTTGTTGCCAGGGGAAAACACGTTGACGATTGAGTGCCGGGAAAAAGAAGGGCGGGCCGGATCGCCGCCTTGGTTCCAGGTTGCCTTCTGCGCCATTGGTCCGGACCCCTACGTGATCCCCAGTGATGTGCACCGGCGGTTCTGTGTGGTTCTGCCCACCGAACGGCGGCCGTTTCCCGAGCCGTTGCCGCCCGGTCAATCGCCGGGTTTCAAATGGCGCGGCACGAAAGGTTGGGGTTGGTTTCCGGAGCAGTATCTCGAGGAAATTCCGTGGCTGGCGAAGTTCAAGATGAATTTCCTGATGAACTGTTACATCTCGATGTTCGACATCGAACACCATCAGAACTGGGCTGATGGTGAGGCGAACCGGTGGTGGGAAGCGTTGCCGCCCGCCAAAAAAGCCGCCTACGAAAAAGTCGTGCGCGCCTGTCAGGCGCACCAGATTGAATTTTGCTTTGGGATGAACCCCAACCTGGCCAGTAAACGGTTCATCACGCCTGATTCTCCAGCGGACCTCGAGGCGCTCTATCAACATTACGCCTGGATGCAAAGTCTGGGAGTGCGATGGTTCAATATCTCGCTCGACGACATCTCGAAGGGCATTGACGCCTCGGCGCACGCCCGCGTGGTGAACACGATTTTCCGCCGGTTGCGCGCCCAGGACGCCCAGGCGCAGATGATCTTTTGCCCCACCTATTATTGGGGCGACGGCACCGGCAAGGATCAGCAACCGTATCTGGAAGTGCTGGCCCGCGAACTGGACCCGGATGTTTATCTCTTCTGGACGGGCGATGCCGTCGTCGGCCCGGTTTCCCGCAAAGCCGCGGAGACCTTCCGGCGCATCGGCGGGCATCGCGTTTTCTTGTGGGACAATTACCCGGTCAACGACGACCAGCCCACGATGCATCTCGGTCCCGTGGTGGATCGCGATCCCGATTTGGGCGAGGTGATTGACGGGTACATGGGCAACCCGCTGCGCAAACAAAATCAAGGCAACCGCCTGCCGCTGGCGACGTGTGCGGATTACGCCTACAACCCCGCGGCCTACGATCCGCTGCGTTCCATCGGCCAGGCAATCCTGCATGTGGCGGAGCAGCCGGAGCAACGCGCGGTTCTGGCCGAACTGGTGGAGGCCTACGCCGGCATGTTGATCTGGTCTCCGCCGAAGCGCCCGACCGGTTTCAACGCCGTCCGCCACCGCTTCGGGGAAATCCTCGCCCTGCCGCATTCCCGCCAGGCGGCCCGCGCGTATGTGGATTACTTGACCCAGTTGGCGGCGCGGATGCAAACGGCGTTCCCCGACCGTTTCCTGCCCGAACGCGAGACATTGCAACAGGACGTGAAAATTATTTCTGATCAATTACATCAACGCTACCCTGAATTATGAAAACATCACAGCTAACGACCCGGTCCGCCTTGGCTTTGTTTGGCGGGCCCAAAATCCGTCCGCGCCCTTTCCCGACCTGGCCGGTGTTTGGCCCGCCGGAAGAGCGGCGCCTGCTGCGCGCGTTGCGCAGCGGGAAATGGGGCAAACTGCACGGCCCGGAAGTGGCGGAGTTCGAGCGGCGTTTTGCCGCGCTGCACGGTTGCCAGCACGCCATCGCGGTCGTCAACGGCACGGTGTCCTTGCGCATCGCCCTGATGGCCGCCGGACTGCAGGCCGGGGATGAAGTCATCGTCCCGCCGTACACCTTCCTCGCGACGGCGACGGCCGTGGTGGAAGCCAACATGGTGCCGGTCTTTGCCGACGTTGAACTGGAGACGTTCAACCTCGACCCGCGAGCCGTGGCCGCGGCGATCACCCCGCGCACCCGCGCCATCATGCCGGTTCACTTTGCCGGACAACCGGCCGACATGGATCGGATCATGGCGCTGGCGCGGAAACACAAGTTGATTGTGATTGAAGACGCCGCGCACGCCCACGGCGCGCTTTTCAAAAAGAAGCCCGCCGGCAGCATTGGGCATCTGGGATCGTTTTCCTTCCAATCCAGTAAAAATCTGACCTGCGGCGAGGGCGGAATCATCACGACGAACAACGCGCGCTTGGCCGAGGCGTGCCGCTCAATCCACAACTGCGGCCGCATCCCCGGCGGGGTTTGGTATGAACACCACGTCATGTCGGCGAACTATCGGCTGGGCGAATTTCAAGGCGCGGTGCTGAACACGCAGTTGAACCGGCTGATTGCCCAGACGAAAACGCGCGATCGCAACGGGCAATATCTCGCGGCCCGGTTGCGGCAGATTCCGGGGGTTTATCCCCAACGACGCACCGCCGCCACCGCGCGGCACAGTTATCATCTGTTTCTGTTCCGCATTGATGCGTCGGCGTTCGGTGCGCCGCGCGCGGCCGTCCTCAAGGCCCTGGCCGCGGAGGGTATTCCGGTGTCCGGCGGGTATCCGATTCCGCTGTATCGGCAGCCGTTGTTTCTCAACCAGGCCTTCGGCCCGTATCTGCCCGGGTCGCGCAAGAAGCTCAACTTCGGCGAGGTGCATTGCCCGAACTGCGAGCGCCTGTGCGCGGAGCAAGGGGCGTGGTTGGAGCAAAGTCTTTTCCTCGGCTCGCGGAAGGACATGGACGACATCGTCCGCGCCTTCGCGAAGGTTTACGAACATCGCAGTCTTTTGAACCAGGTGCAGTCATGATTCTCGGCACATCGCAAATTGAAATTACGCCCCAGCCCGGCGGGGAACTTTCGGGGTTCGCCGCGCGCATCCAACCTTCAACCGGCGTGTTGGATCCGCTGTTCGCCCAGGCTCTTTACCTGGTCCGCAACGGAACGCGCCTGCTCTGGATTCACTGCGACCTGATCGGGTTTGACCGGCCCATTGTGCAGACGTTTCGGCGGTGGGCGAAGCAGGAACTCGGGCTCGCGGAGGCGGAGGTCATGCTCTCGGCCACGCACACGCACGCCGGGCCATGCACGATTTATCTGCGCGAGGCGGGCGAGTATGATCCCGCTTACGTGGAATTTCTACTGGGCCGGTTGCAGCAGGCGGCGCGCGCCGCGCTCGCCAAAACCGAACCGTGCGAACTCGTGATCGTCGAAGGCAAGGTGGACTTGGCGGTGGACCGGCGGAAACGCGCCTCGGCTCACACCGATCCGCGGGTGGCCTCGCTGGGGTTCCGTCGCGCGGACGGCACCTTTGCGGCGGTGCTGTTGAATTACGCCATCCATCCGGTGGCCCTGGGGCCGACCAATCGGCAGATCAGCCGCGACCTCTCGGGCCAGGCGGCGGACCGGCTCGCCCAAACCTTGCCCGGGCGCCCGATTGTGCTGATGACCAACGGCGCGTGCGGCAACTTGAATCCTCCGGCGGAAAATGTGCCGCCGGCGCAGGTGCAAACCTGGGGCGCGCAGATCGCCGACGCGGTCGCCGGGTTGTTGTCCCAGGCCAAACCCTGCGCCGATCCCACGCTGCAAGTGATCCAACGGGTGGTCGCGCTGCCGCTGGAAGTGCTGGATGCCGAGGGCATCAACCAGTTCGCCGACCGGGCGTTGCGCAATGCCGATCCGCTGGCGCAATGGGGGGATAAATATCGGCGGGTGGTTGAGCACTGGCGGCAGACGCGGTTGCAAAACCTCGCCGGGAAAGACCGCGACCATCACGAGGCGGAGCTGTTTGGCGTCAGCCTGAACGGAGTCATCCTCCTGGGGGCGAATGCCGAGGTGTTCTCGGAATTCACCGATCTGTTGCGGCGCGAAAGCGGGCGGAGAGTTTATGTCGTCGGTTACGCCAACGGCGACGTCGGCTATCTCCCCACCCGCGCCGCCTACGCCGAAGGCGGCTACGAAGTCGAGGTGGCCCACCTGTTCTACGGCGGTTTCCGCCCGGCGGTCGGCAGCTTGGAACTGCTCGCCCGGGAGGCATCGGAGCTATTGCGCGCCTTTTGAGCGAGCCGGGACCTGTTTTGGAGCCTGGATTTTTCCTAACGGGTGGGACACCTTTTCGTCAGGCGATTCAGCCGCGAAAGAGCTGGCAGTTTGAATTTTATGATTAGCGCAGAAGAGTTGGTTGTCATTGAGCGGGCGGTCAAAGCCGGCAGCGCGCCAAATAAAATTTGATCGCCGTGCCTGCCAAACTTGCCCCACCCCCGCCGGTCGCGCCGGAAACCTGGCGCGCTTTGCTTGCCGCCGCCGCCGAGTTCGCCGCGCTCAAACCCTGGGCGTTTGCCTGCGACAACGATTCCGTCGGCTTGATTGATCCCGTCACCGGCGAAACGCGCATCGGCCATGTGCTGGGCAATGCGGGCGAAGTCTTCGCCGCCGTGTTTTATCGCCGCGGCGGCCTGCGCTGGATTCTCACCATGTTCAGCGACTCGCCGGATCCCGAAAACCTCAACCACTTGGACGGCATGGATTGTTTGAAACTGGGCTTTGTGCCCAAGCGCGAGCTTTGGAAAGAAGACCTCGCCCTGCTCAAGGCCGCCGGGTTCAAGCCGGTCGGCCGAGGCCCGGGCTGGCCGCAATTTCGCTCCACCGAACCCGGTTGGCATCCGTGGCACCTCAATCAGGCCGAGGCCGACCAACTCCTCGCCGATCTGCCGCGTCTCACCGCGTTCTGCCGGCTGTTTGCCGAGCACCCCAATCTCTACGAGGGACGCGGCGCGACGGAAATTCCGTTTCTGCCCGCCGCCATGCCCGACCGTCCGCTGACGCCCGAAGATTTGGACTGGCGACCGCTCCTGCCGCCGCCATCCACCGCGCTGGAGCCGTTTCAAGCCGGCGGCGCGGATTTGGAGCGACTCCGGGGACTCCGGCGCGCGCCGGAACTGGCTTACGAATTCGATTGCACCCTGCTGCCAGGCGGCTCGTTTGTGGAAAACGGGCGGCCCTGCTTTGGCCGCTTCAGCCTGTTGGTGGAAAAGCAAAGCGGCCTGATTGCCGGCATGGAGGTGGCCAGCGGTGGGCTCACTCCCGGCGAAGCCGCCGGCCGCGCACTGGTCAAGACGCTGCTCATGGGCAAAACCCTGCCGAAAAAACTCTTTATCAGCGGCTCGCGCCTGCAACCCGTGCTGCAACCGCTCTGCAATGAACTGGGCATTGAGCTGTGGCCCGTGTCTTCGTTGCCCGCGCTGCAGGAAGCGGTCGAATCATTGAGCGAATGGATGGCGGGGCCCGGATTGGCCTGCTGAGCCCGTTGTGATTGAGCCATTTGCCCGTTTCGCAGTTCAGCGCCGCAAAAGACCACAAAGCAACGCAAACCGTGTTTAACCGCAGATTGCCCGGATAAACGCAGATTTTTCACCGCCAAGACGCGCAAGCCGCAGCGGGCTGAAACCACGGGGAGTGCTAGTGTCTGCTTTACCGGCTGAGCCTGGTTATTGCTACATCCAACTCCGAGCGGAAGCCAACCAGGTCGCGCTGCCGTAGTTTGGTGAAAAACTTTCCGTAGTCCTGGGGTGAGAGCATATTGAACTGGTAGCGCGCGGCCAGCTTTGCCTTCTCCAGCCAATGGTTGAGTCGGTCAAAATGGGCGCGGGCGTATTCGTGCTTCTTGATGTTTTCCATCGAGGGCTCTTTGATTTCGCTGTCGTCCTTGATTTCCACGACAAACACCCAATCTCCCTGTTTGATGAAAAAGTCCGGGCTGAACTCGCCGCGCTTGGGGTGCTCACCCTTCTTCCAAGCGTATTCGATCGCGTAGAAACCCATCGGCGTGTTCTTGAGCCAGGCGTCCACGTGCGCCGCGTAATCCCGGTTGCAGAGTTTCCGCACAAATTTCCGCTCGGGCGCCGCATCGGCGATCACGAGGTTGGCCGGCGTCTTGAAGTCGGCGGCGTTGGCAACCGGCTCGCGTCCATTACCAAAGTCACCGTCCGGGTCTTCTAACTCACGGAAAAATTCTTTCTGCTCGTCTTCCAGCGTGGCTTCACAGCCGGGAGGATAGAACACCCGCTTCGTTCTACCCCGCAATTCCGCCGCGCTGCAACTCTCCGCCTGCCGCTCTCCCGTGTTCAGCGTCACCAGCGCCTTGGGGGATAGTTTGTAAACCACCCGCTTGGCCGCCTTGCGCCGCAGCGTGCCCAGCGCCTGCAGGAATTTTTGCCGGTTCTCATCGGTGATCCGCCCATGCTTGATCTTCGCCCGCTTCAACGACTCGCGCACGATGGCCTCGCACTTCGCCAACGGGAACTTCTTCGCGTAGGCCGTCCGGTCTTTTGGGTCGTCCGCGTCTTTCGACTCCTCGTCAATGGACTTCAGTCGCTGGAACATCTGCTCCGCCACCGCCTCCGCGCTCCAGGTCTTGTGTTGGATTTCGGTCTTGAATTTCACGTGCTCGCCCGTGACCGCCCGCTCGAATTCAATCGTCACATCTTCCGCCTCCACTTGCGCGGGCAGGTCCACAAAGCCTTCTTCCAGCAACCGATACTCGCCTTTTTTGGCGTATTCGCTGGTGTCCTCGTCGCGGGTGTAATCGAGATGATGCAACTCGAAATTCCATCGCGAGGCCGCATCCACCCGCGACGTCAGCCGCCGTTCGATTTCCAAAATCTCGTTGACCAGATGCCTGATCCGGCCCGACCAGGCATCATGGTTGAAGACCGTCACCATTGGATCTTCGCCCTGCCACTCCTCAGGCCGCCGCAAACCGCGCCCCAAAACCTGCGCGATGAGCAGCTTGCTGTTGAACGCCCGCTCTTCATGCGGCACGATCTGGAACACGTTCTTCACGTCCCAGCCTTCAGAGAGCATCGAGACCGAAACGATCCACTCGACCTTGCTCGCCGGGTGGTCCACCAGCTTGAGCTTGGCGACGTTTGGCTGGTGCCTGGCCGATGACGTGACGGGCAACACCTTGGCCGCCGCCTGTTCCGCCGAAATGCCCTCCCACTCCTCCAGAAACTCCTTCAACTCCTCCGCCACCTGCTCGCACGATCGGATGTCGCGCGTCACGATGATGGTCAGCGGACGAATCTTTCGCGTCTTGAGCTTCCTCTTCCACGCCGCATGCCGTTTGTAGATGAGCTGCCACCTTTCATCGGCGTTGTCGGTCTCCGGCATCTCGGCGACATACTCCACCTTCTTGACGAACCGCTCCTCAATCGCCTGTCGCAGCGAGTAACGGTGAATCACATCGGCGAAATACTCGTCGTCCACGTAGCACGTGCCGGACACGCCCACCACCATGCGGAAGCCGTAATCCGGGTTCCGCAAAAACTCCTTCCACTTCTTGGCCTCCGCGCCGCCGGCGTTGGCGACGTGATGCGTCTCGTCGTTCAGCACAGCCACCCGCGCGCCTTTGCCCTTCAAGCTGTCGCGGATGGACGACTTCACGTTCTCCAGAATCGCGTGGTAGTTCTCCACGCAGATCGAGCCGTCCACGATACTCTCCGAAGCGTTGATGATCTTGGGCGCTCTGAGCTTCGCCTCCGCCGGAAGCGCGTCCCGCAGGTTCGCGTCCGCCGCCAACTCCCGGAACTTGCCCAACAATCCGGCTTCAATCGTGTTCGACGGGCAAAGCACCAGCACCCGATCCACCGCTCCCTCGGCCAGAAGAATCATCGCCAGCCCGTAAAGCACGTAGCTCTTGCCCGTGCCGGTCGCCTGATCAATCGAGCACGAAAGCTGGTCGGGCAGTTGCAGGTGCTTCTCCATGCCCGCCCACGAGCCGTATCGCTGCTGAAGCTCGTCGTTGTCGTCGAAGTTCTCCTTCGCCAGTTCGCGCAGGTTGGCGTATTTGCCGCCGTGCAGGTAGCGCAGCGTGGTGCGGATCGCCTCTTTTTGGTATTCACGGCTGCCGCAAAGCTCATCCAGAAACGCCTCGTAACACGATTCGTCCCATACCTGCGGGTCAATGTCCGTCGTGACCTTGAGGACGAGGTCTTCGTTGCGGAATGTTCTCCGGTCTCCTCGCGTGCTCATTTCCGGCCTCCCTTCTTCTTCGTCTTCGATGCGGCCGCGGCGACATGACCCAGCTTCGCGCCCGGAATGACCTCGCGCGCCTCGTTGCCGTAGATGTCAATGAACACCGCCATGACCTGCCGCCCCACGGACTCAACCGGGAAACGCACCTCCCATCCCGCCTTCTCAATTCCGTCGGCGAAGAACACTGCGTCCTGGACGAACACCTCGCCGTCGTAGTCGAAGTCCAACATCAACATCGAAAGCGTTTCGCGGTTGCCCTTCCTGCGCGGCGGCTCGCGCACCACCGCCTCGCTCTTGAATGTCTTGATGCGGAGGAACGCCTCCGCCAGCAACTCGCCCTTGCGCCTGGCCACGCCGCAGTCGTAGTCCAGCTCCGGTGTGCGGATGAAGTCGAAGCCCACCGCCTCCACCGTGTCGTTCACCGCCATCTCGTCCGCCGGCTGCTTCAAGGCCGTGAACTCCCGCTGGTGCAGTTCGTGGATGATCGAATACGGAATCCGCAGCGCGTAGTAGCGCACGTCGTCGAGATCGAGATAATCCTGCTGGAAATCGAACGTAAGCGCCGGCGCGATCATGAACAGCCGGCGGCCCACGCGCGAGCCGAGCGCCTCGTGCAGGCTGCGGATGGTTGCCTCGTCAATCCGGATGCCCGGCTGCTTCTGATGATTAAACACCAGCACGCTGCTGCCCTTCAGGTAGCCGTCCAGCGGGATGCCGCCGATCTTGTGCGGCTCGTCCCGGCATTGGAAGAGTTGCAGCGCAAAGAACCGCCACGACTCCCACGGCAGTGCCTTGAGTTGGGAAAAGTCGTAAAGCCCCGCATTGTAGAGCGTGAACGGCTTGGGTTGAAGGACTGGACCTTTGTTCCCGATTTCCCTCCGCAGGTTCAACATCCGCTTCTGGATCGTGTAGATGGCCAGCTTGCCGCAGTCTATGCCGATCCAACGGCGTCCCAACTTCTCCGCAACAGCGCAAGTCGTGCCTGAGCCAGCAAAGGCATCGAGGACTAAGTCGCCTTCAAGCGACGATGCGCGCACTGCACGTTCCAAAAGCTCTTCGGGGTTCTCGGTCGGATACCGCGAACTCAGAACGTATCCCCTCAGGTCGGTCCAATTGCTATCCACTGGCGTGTCTTGGGTCTGCAAGAACTCGGGCAGGCCTTGAATTCGTTTCCCGTTGAGGTCCGTGTAGCCGACAGTTTGGTTGATTCGGATTCTCCCCTCCTTTTCCATCTCCTCAATCCGAGTCTGCTTGTATTTCCAGTGCTGTCCCCGGGGCGGAAGCAGACGGCGACCGAGAATTGTTCGCTCTGGCGGATTCCGCAATCCCGGCGACACCATATGATGCCAGTCCGGTTCTTTCTCTTGACCACAAAACGAACAGAGGCGAGTTCGCATCTGCTCTGCGAAAACAAAGTCACTGCCCTTGCTGTAGAGGAAGAGGCAATCGGTCGCGACATTGAATCCCTTCAAGCCGCGCAGTTGACGCTTGAAGCGATTGATGACGATTTCGTTCTGGAAGAACTGTGGGCCGAACACTTCGTCTGTGATGACCTTGATAAAGTGACCGAAATGGTAATCAATGCGGATGTAGATACTCCCGTCGTCGGAGAGTAATTCGCGCAAGAGAACAAGACGCTTTCGAAGAAACTCGATGAATCTGCTGCCCTGCATCTTTGCCGAATAGGCCCGAAGGTCGTCGGTGATTGCGTATTCGTCCCCTGTTCCAAACGGTGGATCAATATAGACGAGCCGCACCCCCGGCGTGCCATCGGCGTTACAGAGTTTGCCCGCCTTCTTCAACTCCAGCAGGCTTTTCATCGCCTGCAAGTTGTCGCCGAAGATGAGCATGTTGTGCCAGCCGTCGCCGTTCTTGCCGAAGGTGCGCACCGGCTGCAGCGGCACGGCCAGCGTGTTGGCCAGGATGTCCTCCTCGCGCTCCTTGCCGTGATACACCAATTCATACTCGCGCTTCTCCGGCGGGAACAGGATGCGCGCCCATTCCGGCGAGAGGTCCTCGCCCTGTTGTAGCAAGCGGATAAGTTCTTCGCGTTGTTCCGGGGTCATATCAGTCGTTCCTTTTTGCAAATTTGCCCGCGCGTGGGGCGTCGCCGGGCGCGAGGCAGATCAGTTCCAGTTCGTCCAGCAGCCCGCTATCGGCAAAGCTGAACACGGTGTCTTCCGCCACGATGACGTGATCCAGCACCTTCAATCCCACGGGCCGCGCGGCGGCGATGAGGTCCTGGGTAAGCAACCGGTCGGCTTCGCTCGGCTCGGCCGCGCCGGAGGGATGGTTATGCGCCGCGATGAGGGCGCTGGCGTTTGTCTGCAAGGCGCGGGCGATGATGGTGCGCAGCGGCGGGCGCACCGCATCCACCACGCCCTCGGCGATGAGCGCGTCGTCCAGCAGCGCGCCCCGCCGGTTCAGGTAAAGCACGCGGAATTGCTCGCCGGGCAGCCCGCGCAACCGCTCGCGCAGATAGGCGGCCGCCGCGCTGGTGCTCTTGATTTGAAGCTGCTTGCGGTCGCGCGGTACGGCGACGCGTCGGGCGATCTCCATCGCCGCAACAAGTTGGGCAGCCTTCGCGCCCTTCAGCCCCTTGATCTCCAGCAACGCAAGAACGGGGGCTTCCACCATCGCCCGCAGCGAGCCAAACCGCTTGAGAATTTGCCGGCCCAGTTCAACCGCGCTCGTTCCTTGGAAGCCGACGCGAATCAGGATGGCGACCAGTTCCGCATCGGTGAGCGCCTGCGGCCCGTGCGAAAGCAATCGTTCCCGTGGCCGTTCCTCTTCCGGCCATGACACGATGCCGCGAGACTTGGTGGCGCCTGTGGACATGGGCTGAAACGCTCGCGTGCGCGTTCAGCCCTGTTGATTTGGCTTTCCTCGGAAGCCTTCCCGTGCCTGAAACAGAATGGGGCGTCACCTACTAACGCCTCACAACAGGCACGTGGATGCCTCCGAAAGGACGCTTTCAGTGCGCCCCGGTTGGGGCGCACTTCGAGCGCTGCCTTTCGTCGAAATTTCCACGTTTCGTTGTGAACAGCAGCCGAAGCTACGCGAAATCTATTTTGGTTAAATCAGTTTTCTGGTCGTTTTATTTTTTCGAGCGTGGAGACGATAACCGGAAAGGCCGCTTCGCGACAAGCACGAGGAATTTGCGCTGCGGCCCGGCGTGGAAATTTTTGCCCCGATTCAGCCCCAGGCCGTTCTTTGCTGGATTTCAAACTCTGGCGGCCACTACCCATCAGAAACTGGGAGTTTGCCCCCCGCCGTCCCGTCGGCGCGCTGTTTTTTCACGGACGGATAAAACAATCCCCACTGCTTGCCCACAAGGGAGGTGCGGGTTGTGGACGACGTGGGGGAACTGTGGCTCGACAATTCGGCGTTGGTTGCTACCGTTGCGACGTGTGTGCAACCGTGTCCCCAGTGGTGAGTGCGGTTCGACAACCCGGTTGCCGCCCGGCACGAAGCCGGTGGGACCAAGGAAAAACCGTTTTCTATGAGCGCAATCAAATTTGGGACGGACGGCTGGCGGGCCGTCATCGCGGAAGATTTCACTTTTGCCAACGTGGCGCGCGTGGCGCAGGCGGCGGCGGATTACTGGCGCACTCTCACCGTGCCGGGCGATACGCCGCGCGTCGTCATTGGTTTTGACCGGCGTTTCTTTTCCGACCAGTTCGCCACCTGCGCAGCCGAGGTGTTTGCCGGTAATGGCTACCAAGTGGTGCTCACGCCGGAACCGACGCCCACTCCGGCGGTGTCGTATGCGGTGAAAGCGCGGCAGGCGGTGGGCGGAGTGATGATCACCGCCAGCCACAATCCGCCCAGTTTCAATGGTTTCAAACTCAAATCCCATTACGGCGGTTCATCCGATCCGGAAACCTGTCAGGCGGTGGAAGCCTGTGTGGATCGTTCGCCCGTGCGCACGGTCAATCTGGCCGAGGCCATTCGCTCCCGGCAGGTTTTCGTCCGGGATGTCCGCCCGGAGCATTACGCGGCGGTCCGGCGGTTGGTGGATTTTCCGCTCATTGCCAAGTCCGGATTGCGCTTTGCGCACGACGCGCTGTTTGGCGTCGCCGCAGGTTGTTTCGAGGAATTGCTCGCCGGTACCACCTGCAAAGTCACCACGCTCAACGGCGCGCATGACGTTCTGTTTGGCGGCATCAATCCCGAACCGGTCGAGGCCAACTACGGTCGCAGCGCGGCCTATCTGCGGGAACATCCGCATGATCTCTGCTTGGTGACGGATGGCGACGCGGACCGGGTGGGGGGGATGGACGGGCGGGGCGGCTATGTCACCACGCATCAGTTGATCTGCCTGTTGCTGCGGCATCTGCATGTGAATCGCGGAGGATACGGGCGGGTGGTCAAGGCGCTCACCGCGACTTCGATGGTGGACAAAATGTGCGCGGCGTTCGGGTTGCCGCTGGTCGAGACCGGCGTCGGTTTCAAATACATCTGTCCCGAAATGATCAAGGGGGATGTTTTGCTGGGCGCGGAGGAAAGCGGCGGGATTGGGTTTCCGGGCCACATTCCGGAGCGCGACGGTATTGCGGCGGGGCTGGTGCTGCTGGAAATGCTGGCGATGGAGCGCAAGTCGCTGAACACGTTATTGGCCCGGCTGGAGAAAACCTACGGGCCGCATCGGTACGGCCGGATTGACATGCATTACCCCCTGGCCAAGCGCGCGGCATTGATGGATTACCTCAAAGCCCATCCGCCGACGCGTCTTCTGCGCTCGCCACTGGCCGAGGTGAAAAGTTTCGACGGCGTGAAATTCATCGCGCGCGACAGCTCGTGGCTGATGCTGCGGGGCAGCGGGACGGAACCGATTTTGCGAATCTACGCCGAGGCCGCCAGCGACCGCGCGGTGAAACAACTGCTGCAACTGGGCGTTCGCCTGACCCGGCAAGTTTAAGCGGTAAACCGGGGCGAAACGGCCGGCGGGTGCGGCGGCGGGTGATTGACAGGGGCACGGGACCGACTAATGATGCGGGCATGAGCGAAGTGATTTACCCCCGCAGCCCGCGGGAAACTATGGACGGCTGGGTCCATCTGCCCCGGTACGTGGATAAGATCCGGCTGCACCTCGCTGGCCGGCTGCATCCGGATTACCACAACAATTTGGGCAAAGGATTCGACGGTTCGTGGTTGCAAGCGGCCGGCGTGACGCACGAGCAAATGGTGGCGGTGGTGCGGGCCTCGCTCACGGATGGCGAGGTGTGCGACTGGGTGCGCGTCCACGTCAAAAAATCCGCCGCGGAAAAAGCGGCTCACCGGACGGCGACCTTGGATTACCCCCAAGCCGACGACGCCGTCATGCAGGAACGTCTCCAGCAGCGCAAGGCGCAAAGCGGGTTCGCCCACCGGGACGATATCCGGACTTTTGTGGACTACATTGACGCCGACGAAAAACGCATCTGACCGGCGTGGCTTTCGTGAACTGGGTGACGGACCGCTTTCTTTTTGGACTCGCCGTGGTGATCTACGGCGGGAGCACGATTTATTCGGTGTTTCTGTGGCGCAAGGGGTTCCGCCGCGATGACCGGATCAATTACCTGTTGCTGGCGGGGGCGTTTTTGTTCCACACCGCGGCAATGGCCAAACGCGGGATCTCGCTGGGCTACTGTCCGGTGCATAATCTGTATGAAGCCATCGTGTTCATCGCCTGGGGACTGGCGCTGGCCTATCTGGGGTTGGGCTGGTGGCGGCGGATGCGGTTCTTGGGGGCGTTGGTGGCGCCGTTGTTATTTGGTCTGGGCGTGTGCGCCTTGATGCCGGCGTTGGACCCGGCTCACGGCCCGAAACCGGAATTCAGCGGCGCGGGCTTGAGTCTGCACGCAGCCTTGGTCCTGCTGGCGTACGGGGCGCTCGGGCTGGCGGCGGTGGCCGGCGCGATGTTTCTGGCGCAGGAACACAACTTGAAGTTCCACAAACTGCGGGCGGTCCTTTCTCTGTTGCCGCCCATTCAACGGTTGCAACTGGTGGTGCGCTGGTTGAGCCAGATCGGGTTCGCCTTGCTGACGGTGGGCTTGTATTACGGCGCCCGCCTGCCGCAACCGGACGGGGTGGTTTATTTCCAAGACGCCAAGGTGATCTGGGCCTGCGCGCTGTGGCTGGCGTGTCTGGTCCTGCTGGTGTTGCGTTGGCGCGGGCTTTCGCCCCGGCGGTTTGCGTGGGGGGTTGTTGGTTTGTTTGTATTCGTGCTGTTGACATTCTGGGGGACGCATTTGTTGTCGCCCTTGCATAACCCATGAGTGCGCCGCCGCGTTTTTCCTGATCATGTCGCTGCTTGTCCTTGGCTTGAATCACCGCACCGCCCCGGTGGCCATTCGGGAGCGGTTCGCTTTCGGCGAGGCGCGCGTGCCGGCGGTGTTGCAAACGCTGCGGGAAACCCGGCTGGTGACGGAGGTGGTGATTTTATCCACCTGCAACCGGGTGGAGATTTACGCCGTCACCACGCTGCCGCCCGCCCAGGCGTTCACCGAGTTGCAGGATTTTCTGGTGCGTTGCCATGATTACCGCGACCCCCTGACCGACGAAATCTACCGGCTGACCGAGCCGCAGAGCGTGGAACATCTGTTTCGCGTGGCGTGCGGTCTGGACTCGATGGTGCTGGGCGAGACCGAGGTGTTGGGCCAACTCAAGAAGGCCTACGAACTGGCCCTCCACTACGGGCACACCGGGCCGCGGTTGAATAAAGTCTTCCAACGCGCCTTTCACGTGGCCAAATATGTCCGCACGGAAACCCAGATCCAACGCGGCAACATCTCCGTGGCGTCGGTGGCGGTGGAATTGGCGGAAAAGATTTTCAGCCGGCTGAGCGAACGCACCGTGATGGTCGTGGGCGCGGGGGATACCAGCGAAAAGACGGCGCGGGCGTTGGTCTCGCGCGGAGTGACGCGGGTGCTGGTGACGAACCGTTCCGCCGAACGCGCGACCTCGCTCGCGGCCACTTTGGGGGGGCGCGCCGTGCGGTTTGAGGACTGGGCTGCGGAATTTGCCCGGGTGGACATTTTAATCAGCAGCACCAGTTCGCCCGGATTTTTGTTGGACCGGCCCCGGCTGGAGCCGCTGTTGCGCCAACGTTCCCGGGCGCCGTTGTTGCTCGTGGATATTGCCGTGCCCCGGGACATTGACCCGGCGGTGAACCAACTCGAAAACGTTTTTCTCTACAACGTGGACGATCTGCAAGAGATCGCGGACGGCGCCTTGGGCCAGCGGCGGCGGGAAGTCGCGCGATGCGAAGCGATCATCCGGGAAAAGGTGAAAAGCCTGCTGGCCTCCGCGCCCGCCCGGACTCTGGGACGGACCGCCCATTCTCCTTTGCATGCTTGATGCCCGTCGTCCCATCGTGATCGCCACTCGCGGCAGCGCCCTGGCGCTGGCCCAGGCCAATGCGGTGGCCGCCCAATGTCGCGCCGCGTTTCCCCAACTGGTTTTCGAGCTGAAAATCATCAAAACTACCGGTGACAAACTGCAAACCGCCGCGCTGGCCAAACCGGGGCCGGGATTGCCGAAAGGATTGTTCACCAAAGAATTGGAAGTGGCCTTGATTAAAGGCCGCGCCGACCTGGCGGTGCATAGTCTGAAGGATTTGCCCACGGAACTGCCGGCGGGACTCAAGCTCGGCGCGGTGGGCAAACGCGCCGATGCGCGCGACGTGTTGATCTACCGGGACGGCCAATTTTTTGCGGAACTGGCGACCCGTCCGACGGACGAATGGGTGCCCGGCCAGGCCGAGTTGCGTGGGTTTTCCCCCCAGATTCGGCTGGCGGACCTGCCTGCCGGGGCCGTGGTTGCCACCAGCAGCACCCGGCGCCAGGCGCAGTTGTTGGCGCAACGGCCGGATCTCCGGATGATCGAGATGCGGGGGAATGTTCCGACCCGGTTGGAAAAACTGGCGACCCGCGCGCAAATGGACGCCACGCTGCTGGCGTGGGCGGGGATTTCGCGTTTGAATTTCCGCATCACCCCCGAAGGCCGGTTGGTCGGCGACGCCGTGCCCGACGGGCTGTTGGCGGTGGTGTTGGAGACGGACGAGATGCTGCCCTGTGTGGGGCAGGCGGCGGTGGGCATTGAAATTCGGGAGGACGATGGCCGGATCGAAGCGATATGCGCGCGGTTGAATCATTACAATACGCAGCAAGCCGTGACCGCCGAGCGCGCTTTTTTACGCGCCATGGGCGGAGGGTGTCAAAGTCCGGTGGCCGCTTACGCGGAGGTGCAGGGAGACCGGTTGCGCCTGCGCGCGGTCTCCTTTCTCGGGACGGCGCGGCGCGGAGAAGCGACCCGCCCGCTCCCGGAAGCCGTCGCCTTGGGCGAAGCGTTGGCGGCGGAGTTGAAGGCGTAAGGCGGGCAAATTTTCCGGCGACTTGAATGCTCCGGGGTCGGAACAAGTCCAATTGTCCGTGAGCATGAAATCTGAATCCCGCCCAGTGACGATGCCTTTGACCTCGCGCGTGATTTTGCGCAAGCCCTCGTCGCTCCGCGCGCACCGGCTGCTCCGGACCCGCGCGCCGCAGGGCGGATTCATTCCGGAACTCAACGGCGGGACCGTGCGCGAATCCGAACGGCGGCTCCTGCAACCCCCACGGTGTTTGCTTTGAGTGTTAGCCCCTTCCCGGCGGTCACGGAGGGAAGTTCACGCAACTGATCGCTTGGCTCCAGCCTAAATTCCGCGGGTATTGACGATTTTATTCCCCGGACCCAGCACGATGACCCGGGGTTTCCATTTCTTGGCCTTGGTGTCGGGGACACCCGCGTAGCTCATGATAGTCAGTTTATCCCCCTTTTTGCCCAGGAGCGCCGCCGCACCGTTTAAGACGATGGCCCGGGAGCCGCGCTGCGCGGGGATGGCATAGGTTTCGAAGCGCTTCCCATTCGCCATGTTGCTGCAGAGAATGCGTTCGTACGGCAAAAGGCCCACCTGATCCATCAGATCCTGGTCAATCCCCAGGCTGCCTTCGTAGTTCACATCGCCCGCGGTCACGCGCGCCCGATGGATTTTCGACTTCAACAAATGAATCTGCATATCCGGGATCCGGGGCGCGGGGTGTCGCCCCGCGTCGTCGGAGCACATTTCAGTGCCGGCATTATAGGCAGTCGCTGGGGGGATTCAACCCCTGTTTGCGGTGAGTTGGAGGGCGCCGGAGGGAAGCCAAAAACCGGGGGTGGTGGGGTTCGGGAGGCAGTGACGGGTGTGGTCCCAGGGTGTTGGTGCGGTTGAAAATACGATTTCTGCTTGCGACCCCTCCGGGGGCCCGTTAAGACTTTCCGCGCAGCACATGAAAAAAATCGCAGAAGAATTGTGTATGGACGCGCGCCAGTTGCGGATGCGCGCGGCTGTGCTAGCTTCGACGCGTTTGCGATTTGTCCGGAGGTTATCCGGCGGGCGAGCCGCAGATTTTTAGGGTGCGCATAGTCAGTTGAGATGTCGGCAATTTTTCCAAAGTGGACCAACCGTCTGCCGTTGTTGCTGCTCACCGCGTTGCTTTTTGTGGGCGGCGGCGGCATCGCCGGCGTGTGGTATTATTTCACCCCGAAATACACCCGCGTGGGCTATCAACCGCTCCAGCCGGTGGCATTTTCCCATGCCATTCACGTCGAGCAACTCGGCATGGATTGCCGTTATTGCCACAGTGCCGTGGAGCAATCGTGGTTCTCCAACGTGCCGGCGAGCAGCACCTGCATGAACTGCCACAATCAAGTGCTCAAGGACGATCCCAAGCTGGCCCTCGTGCGCGAAAGCGCCGCGACCGGCAAACCCATCCCGTGGGTGCAGGTGCATAAGATGCCGGATTACGTCTATTTCAACCACGCCGTGCATGTGAACCGCGGCATCAGTTGCGTGGAATGCCACGGGCGCGTGGATCAAATGGACGAGGTGTACCACGCGAAGCCGTTCAGCATGTCTTTTTGCCTGGAATGCCATCGCGATCCTGCCGCCAAACTGCGGCCGCTCGACAAGATCACCGATTTGAACTGGACTTGGAGCGAAGATCCGACCCAGGCCGCGCAACAACAGCGGGCCCAGGGTGAAAAATTCGTCCACGATTGGAATGTGGAATCGCTGCAAAGTTGTTCGGCGTGTCACCGATGAGAACCCGTTACCCTGACCGAATCTTGAATCGTTACCCGGCGGTGTCCTCACCGCTGTCCGTCCGCTTGGACGCTTATCGCGCGTCATTTTTCCCAGGTCTTGCCCCGGTATGAAGCCGACGCCGCCCCTGCCTCCCGAACCCGCTGACGGCCGCAAATACTGGCGGAGTCTCGATCAGTTGACGGAAACTGCCGAGTTCCAGCAATGGATGGAACGCGAGTTTCCCGAGGGCGCGACCGAATGGCATGATCCCGTCTCCCGGCGGCATTTCGTGAAGATCATGTCCGCGTCGTTTCTGCTGGCGGGGCTGGGGCTGGCGGGCAGTGGTTGCCGGCGTCCCGAGGAAAAGGTCATGCCGTTTGCGGTGCAGCCGGAGGGCTACGTTCACGGGCAACCGCAGTATTACGCCACCGCCATGCCCACGCGCACGGGGGCGATTCCGCTGGTGGTCAAGGCGCAGGAAGGCCGGCCCGTCAAGATTGAGGGCAACGACAAGTTCCCCGGCGGCCATCGCGGCACGGATCGCTACGCGCAGGCGTCCATCCTGAATCTTTACGATCCCGACCGCGCCACGCGCTTTGTCAAAAACGGGCAGACGGTTACCCGCACGGAAGCGTTGGATTTTCTGGAGGAACTGGCCCGTAAATTTGCCGGGAACCGCGGCGCGGGGCTCGCGTTTTTGATCGAGCCGCGGACGTCGCCGTCGTTTCATCGGCTGCGCCAAGTGCTCCAGCAAAAACTACCGGAGAGCCAATGGTTCCTGCACGAGCCGGTGGATACCGCGCCGGTAAACGTGGCGGCCACGGCTGCCTTTGACGCGGAAGCACCGTTGATCCACGACCAATGGGGCCACACCCGCCGTCCCCGTTACCGGCTCGATAAAGCAGCGCGTATTCTCGCGCTCGATTGCGATTTCCTCGGGGACGAAGACGAAAGTCACACGCTGATTCGGGACTTTGCCCAGGGCCGTAAATTGAGCGGGCCGACCGACGCGATGAGCCGGCTTTACGTCGTGGAAAGTCTGATGACTTTGACCGGCGCGCAGGCCGACCATCGGTTGCGCACGCCCGCGAGCCGGGTGGCAGCGGTGACGGCGCGAATGGCGGTGGAAATTCTGAAGCTTGCGCCGCCGGCGGGAGTGGATGTGGCCGCATTGACGCAACGTTTCGCCGCCGCGGCGGATGCCGCTGAAGGAGACGCAAAGTGGATTGCCGCGTGCGCCCGCGATTTGGTTGAGCACAAGGGGCGCGCCGTGGTTCTGGCGGGACACCGGCAACCGATCGCCGTTCAATGGCTGGCTCACGCGATGAACGCCGCGCTGGGCGCCGTGGGGCAGACCCTCGAATTGTACCCGGCCTTGTCATCCGGGGCCAACCCGGCTGACCGACTGCTCCCGCTCTTTTCGCTGGCGAAATGGTTGAATGACGGAAAGGCCGATACGCTGGTGATTCTGGGCGGCAACCCGGTGTTCACCGCGGCCGCCGATCTGGATTGGGCCAAGACGCAACGCCAAGCCAGGACTGTGATCCGGCTGGGTTATTACGAAGACGAGACGGCGGCGGCGAAGCTGTGCGACTGGCATTTCCCGCTGGCGCATTACCTCGAATCGTGGGGCGACGCGCGCACCCACGACGGCACCTTGGTGCCGGTGCAGCCGTTGATTCAGCCGCTCTTTGGCGGACTCACCGAACTGGAATTTCTCGCCCGGCTGGCCGGTGAAACGCCCGCCAATCCGCACGAAATCGTGCGCGAAACCTTCCGGCGGGAAGCCCGTCCGGGGAATTTCGAGGAGGAATGGAAACAGTTTTTATACGACGGTTTCCGGGCGGACAGTGCGCCGAAACCGGTGGAAAGCCCGTTTGCTTGGGCCAAGTGCCGTCCGGAAACCAAAGCGCCGGAGACGCTCTCAAAGGAGCGGCTCGAAGTCATTTTCCATCGCGACTACAGCCTCGATGATGGCCGCTATGCGAACAACGGTTGGTTGCAGGAACTGCCGGATCCCATCACCAAGATGGTTTGGGACAACGCGGTGCTCCTCAGCCGCCAGACCGCGCGTGAACTCGGCGTAAAGAATGGCGAGGTGGTCGAAGTTTCGCTCAACGGACGTTCGGTGAAGGGTCCGGTTTGGATTCAGCCCGGCATGGCGGATTATTCGCTCGGCCTCGCGCTGGGTTACGGACGCGAACGCGCGGGGCGGGTGGGCAATCGGGTGGGATTCAATGCGTATCCGCTGCGTTCCCGGGAGACGCCGCACTTCGCGGTCGGCGCGACGGTGCGACCGACGGGGAAAACATACCCGCTTGCCTGCACCCAGGATCACTGGTCCATGGAGGGACGCCCGATTGTGCGCGAAGCCAATCTGGAGCAGTTTCAGAAAGATCCCGGGTTTGCCAAGCGCTTGAACATACACGAGCCGCCTGGCGGGATGCGGCCGCTTTATCCGAACCCACTGGAGGAAAAGAAACAGAAGGCGCATCACCAATGGGGGATGTCCATTGATCTGAACACCTGCGTGGGGTGTTCGGCGTGCGTGATCGCCTGTCAGAGCGAGAACAACATCCCCATCGTCGGCAAAGACCAGGTGAAGCGCGGACGGGAGATGCACTGGCTGCGGATTGATCGTTACTACGCGAGCGACCCCGCCCGGCAGAAGGATAAAAGCGTTTGGCGCCGCGAGGGGCGGCAGCAGTTCGAAAGC
>MWDV01000259.1 GCA_002070715.1 Verrucomicrobia bacterium ADurb.Bin118 | reverse complement strand
AATGAGCCTCGACGGCAACGGTCGGTTGGACGTCATCGGAGACTCCTCCGAGGTGACGCTGAATAACCGGTGGTCTGCCGGCAGCTTCCTTTACGGCTACAACGCCCTCCGCGCCTCGTGTGATACCATGCTCGGCTCGGCCATTCTGGGAATTAACAACTCTGGCACCGCCATCCAAGCCTCCAGCACCGATGGCTGGGCGGGAGTTTTCAGCGGCGCGGTGGAGATCAACTACGCCTCGCCTTTCGACAAGCCGCAGTTGCGCCTGAAAGATCCAGCAAATGACGGCTGGGCGCGGCTGCGCTTGCAGACGGGCACCAAACCATTTTGGGATCTCGCGGTGGGCGGCACGGACAACTCGTTGCGCTTTTACGCCGATGGCAACGGCGACGTGGTTTCGGTGAAAACCAACGGCCAGATGTTTGTCAAAGTGCTCACCATCACCGGCGGCGCGGACATCGCCGAGCCGTTCGAGATGTCGGAGACGGATCTGCCGCCCGGCGCGGTGGTGGTGATTGATGAGTTGAATCCCGGCAAACTGAAACTCAGCACCGCGCCGTTCGACCGCCGGGTTGCGGGCGTCATCAGCGGCGCGGGCGGCGTCCGTCCGGGGTTGAGCCTCCAGCAGAACGGCGTCATGGAAGGCAACCAACACGTCGCCCTGACGGGGCGGGTTTATGTGCAGGCGGATACCAGCAACGGCCCGATCCTCCCCGGCGACCTGCTCACCACCTCCCACGAAGCGGGGCACGCGATGAAAGTCACCGACCCCGCGCGCGCGCAAGGCGCCATCCTCGGCAAAGCGATGACGGGTCTGGCTGCGGGCCGGGGACTGGTGTTGGTGCTGGTGACCCTGCAATAACTCCGGAGGCGCCGCATGAAAACAAACCTTCTCGCGAGCATTCTGACCGGGTTGGCCTTGCTGGCGGGCTCCGCCGATGCGCAGATCATCAACCTGCGTCTGTCGGTTAAAATCATCGTCCATCCCACCTCTGGAAATATGCCGTCTGGCATCTCGGCGCAGACCCTCACCAATGCCATCAACGCCGCCAACGAGTGGATGGCCTCCTACTGGCGCGGCTATCGCTATCAATTGACCGAAGTGGTCGCCATTGGCGGCCCCAACGAGGGCGGATCAAGCGGCCCGAGCCGTTGGTTCGGGAAGACTTTCCGCGGCGGGACCGAATGGACCACCTTTTACAACCTGGCCCAAACGAATGGTCTCTATCGGTTGCGCACTAACCAGGTCAATATCTGGGTGGCGACGCCTTTCGCGGACCCGGGGGACTCCGGCGGCGCCATGCCGATTCCCCCCGGGGAAGTGAGCACTCTGGGCGGGCAGATTTTTGTGGATGATGGCGCGTGGTGGGTGGTGCATGAACTGGGGCATTTTTTTGGTCTGCTCCATACGTTTAACGGGGAATCCAAAGACAACTGTACTCCTGGAGACGATGGTTTGACCGATACGCTGCCCGACAGCAACTGCTGGACAAACCTGAATCAAGTGGCCCAGTATTATTTTGGCCGGAATTACGACGCCCTCAACGATCATCAGAAAATCCAGGTGGGCGATGTTTATTTCAACGTCATGTCCTACCACGAAGCCACGAACAAGAATACTCTGGAAAACCGGTTGACCGAACAACAACTGGACCGCATCACGGATCACGCCAACGGTGACCGGCATGCCTTTGCGACCGGCTTCACCCGGCATGTCAGTTCCACCGGCAACAACGGGAACTCCGGCCTGCTTCGAGCGGCGCCCATGCGCACCGTGCTGAACGCCGTCAATGCGTCGGCGTCTGGCGGCGGCGATATCGTGCTGATTCAGCCCGGTAACTACAACGAAACGATGACCATCAACCGGCCCGTGACTCTTCGCGCCACCCGGGCCGGCTCCGCGACGCTGGGGAAGCCTTGACCTCCTGAACATTCAGGACGACAAATGGGCAACGCGGCCGCGTCAAGGCGGCGCGTTGGTAACGTGAACCTTCGATCCAGGCGGTTGCGGTAAGGTTTATCCCCCGTCAGCGGCGGCTCGCTTCCGGCCAATGAGCTGCCTGCCTCATTGAATGGGGACCGACGAGTGGCAGCGAGGGATCGTTTACTCCGGCATTACGAAGGCGTACAGGTTGCCATCATAACCGCCGATATACAGCGTCTCTTCATGGATCAGCGGTGACGAGGCAATGGGCACGCCCACTTGGAACTCAGCCAGTTTTTCGCCCGTCGCCAGGGCCAGGGCGTAAACGAATCCATCGCTGGCACCGGTGAAAACCTTGCCCCGATGGATGGCGGGCGAACTGTTCACATCCCGTCCTCCCCGTTGATACGGTTGCAGTGAGGAAAGGACGGGGCTGGTTTTGAAGGTCCAAAGGACGTCGCCATTGGTTTCCGCAAGCGCGAGGATGTCGCCCGTGGCGGTGCCGACGATGATCTTGCCGTCCGCCCGCGCCGGCACGGAAGCGGTATCGCCGATTTTGGGCGTGCAGGACCACACGACCGTTCCATCCGCCGGCGAAAGGCCGGTGAGCAACCCGTCCTTGAGCGTGTAGATCATTGCCTCCGTCGCCAGGCAGCCGTTGAACCAACCTTTGGCCGTCCACACCGTCTGGCCGGTGGCGGCATTCAAGGCCAGCGCGCCGACGTTGGAAAACAACAGCAACTTGTCCCCGGCCACCGTCGGAATGGTGTAACTGCTGGGCCACCAATCGCTCTTGCCCGCGCTGGCTTCCCAGAGCCTTTTGCCGGTGGCCGCCGCGAACGCCGCGATGTAGGACCGGCGCCCCACGTAAACCGTGCCGTGGGCGACGGTGGTCGCCGCCACCTCCCAGCGTTCCCGGGTGCGGTCCAGTTCGGCTTTCCAAAGTAATTTGCCCGAGTCCTCATCCAAGGCATACAGCCACCCCGCCACACTGGTCGCAAAGAAACGGCCATCGGCGGCGGCCACATTGTGTTTGATGCCGCTGTCGGTTTTGAAGTGCCACTGTTTTTTTCCGTTCCGATCGAACGCCGCCACGCCACAGTGTTTCAAATCGCCCCGGTCATCCACGCCCACGGCAAGGTGGCGCCATCCGGCTTGCGGCGAGGAAATCCCGATGAACCCGCCGGTGGGGGCCACCCATTTCAAGCGCCAGTGCGGGCCCGGCGCGACCGGTTGCGTCCCGTCGGCGAGATTGAACGATTCCGCTTGCTCCCAGGTTTCGCCATTGCCGCCTTGGACATGAATCGTCAGCAACTGGGCGCCGGCGAGGCCCGGCGCGGGGATGGCGCCGGTCCAAGTCCACGGGCTGACTTGCTGCAACCGCGCCCGCCGCTGCCCGATTTGCGCCCGCACACTCTTGATCTCGCACCGGCTGTCATACGTGTTGACCACCACAGGGATCTTGCCGGATTCGGGGTGGACCGTGCCGGAGGGCGTCACGACCACGCAATGGTGGTTGAAGCCGCCCAGCCGGAGTTCCAAGTCCAGTTTACCCTGTTGGACATCCACAATGCGAAAACTGCGCGGGTGCCGGTCAATGCCGCCAAAGCGCAACGGCGGCGTGTTGATGTCGAGCACACCATGACTCTCGCGCACCCGGTTGCCGTGCCAATGCCCGCTGATGATGGCCGCCGCCCCCAGGTCCGCCAGGTATTCCAACTGCTTTTGGGTGGGCAGGAAATGGAAGGCGAAAATCAACGTTGCCCCCGGCGGCGCCGCGGCCAGGTCCCGGGCAATCCATTGTTGCTGCGCCGGTTGGTCAAAGCGGACCGAGTCCAGCAAGACGAAATGACAATCTCCGGCGTTGAACGAATAATAGTTGGGACCGAGATAGTGATGGTAATGCGCCAGTCCCTGTCCCGATTGCACGTCGTGATTGCCCGGCAGATTGAACAGGGGAATTTTGAAATTGGCGATGCTGCGCCGGTAGTTCTCGAATTGGTTGGTCTTGGTGCCCACGTCCACCAAGTCTCCGCTGGCCAGCGCAAAAGCCGCCGGCGGCACCAGCGTATTGATCTCGGCGATGTCTTCGGCAAACGTCTGCACCGCGTCTTCCTTTTCGGTGACGTGGATGTCGGAAATCTGCACGAAGCGGAGCGCGCTTTTGCGCGATGCCGGCCACGCCACCAGCGGAAACGAAAGGTTGGTGGTCGCGTCCACGCGGGTGTAAAAGGATTGGACCATGCGATAACCTTTGGGGAGCGACACAAACACCAGCCGCCCCGGTTCAGTTTCCAAGGTGTAATCGCCCTGCTTCGAAGTCACCACCACCTGATGCCCGTCGGAGACGGCGACCCGCGCTAATCCAGGTTCCCGGGCATCCCGCACCCCGTTCTGATTGCGGTCGTAAAAAACCTGACCGGAAATGGTTATGCCGCCAACCGCAGTGACGGTCCAGAGACAGGCGAGCGAAAACACGCACCAAAACCAACGGCTTTGCGGCGCACCAGTGGGGATGGGGTTGCGTTGTGTCATGAATTTTCCAATGGCTTCAACTTTTTCCGCTGCCGCCGCTTTGTCAATCATTCAGGGCATTTTTAACCCACAAGTCCCCTGCCCTTCCCGCGTCAACCGGATAAAAAATGATACTTCGTGGATCCAAACCATCTCGTTATCCGCTCATCCAAATCTGAAAACCAACGCCCTCCAAGCCTTGATGGCGGTGGGAGTGCGGACGGACGTGAAACGGCAACTCGGCTGCGGTGTTTCGTGGTGAACACCACGCCGGTTGCGCTGGTCGCCGCGGCGATTCTAATTTTAGGGCTTCGGCGTGGAGGCCACCGCCTCGAGGTTCACGCGGGAAGGCAATTCGCCGAAGTGATAGTATCGGTGGGTGATGCCGTCGTCGCGCACGATCACGATGCGCAACCCGGATTGCCCTTCGGCCAACGGCATGCCCACCGGTCCCGTGGTGATGGCTTCGAGCCCGCCATCGCGCACCACCGCGTTCCGATGGTAGTGGCCGGAGAAGAGGTATTTGACGCCGGCTTCGCGGAACCAGGCGAGGTAGCGGGTCCGGCGTTCGGCGGGAATGTTGAAGTATTCATCCGCTTCATCCGCCGCTTTTAAGAACCAGGGATGGTGCATGAAAATGACCGTGTGCCGTGCACTCCCCGTGCGCGCCCGTTGCAATTCGGTTTGCAGCCAGCGCTCCTGCGCCGCCGCCAAGTCAGGCGCCCGCTGCGGCGAGTGAATGAGCATGGAGTTCAGGACGATGCCCACAAACTCCCCGTGTCGGAAGGTGTAATGGTCCGGACCCAAATGATTGGTGTAGGTGGCAATGTCCGCCGGGGTCGGAACATTGCCGATATCGTGATTGCCCGGCAGCGAATACACAGGGATGCCGGCGGCCACCTGGCCGATGACGCGTTGATACTCGCGAATCTGCGCGGGATCGCCGGCTTTATTAACCAAATCGCCGGACACCACGACAAACGCGGGGCGCAACCGGTTGATGGTGGCCACGGCAAATTCCAGGTTGGCCGTTTCCTGGGCAAAATCCTTGTCGTTCGTGAACATGCCGAACTGCGGATCCGCCAGTTGAATGAAGAAGAACGGCTCGACCGCCGGAAGGCCGACGGGCAGCAGGAGCCACAACGCCAGGGTGAGTGATTTCAGATTCATGAGCGATGAAGGTTACGGATTGGTTAATGGGCAACGCCGATGTGCCGGCCGTCAGTTCACGTCGTCTTGGAAGAGCCGGTCAAAATCAATCTGGGCGATGGCGCCGTCGCTGATGGTCCGGCAGAGCGCGCGGGTCAGCGGTAATTCGTCCGGACCGATGAGTCCCCGTGCTTCCAAGCCGGGCAGCGCCTTCGCGATTTGCTCAATGACAAACGCACTTTCCAAGGTTTCGCCGGCCATCTCCGCGCGCGCCTGTTCATAGGTCAATCCTTTGCCCAGCAACCGGCCCAGTCGCACCGTGCGTCCACCCATGCAGGTGACGTATTGATCGCCCACTCCCGGCAAAGAGGTGACCTTCTCCGGGTTGCCGCCGAGGACGGAAACCAGTCGCGCCATTTCCCGGGCGGTGGCGCCAAAAATCGCGGCCGCCGGGTTGTCGTTCTTCATGCCGGCCTCGTCGGGCGGCAGTTGGGCCAGCATGCCATCGGCCAGACCGACACCCAGCGTGTAGGCGTTCTTCAACGCCACGCACACTTCCACCCCGATGATGTCGGTCGAGAGGAAGATGTGATAATACGCTGTCTTGAACAGGGCGCGCAGTTCCGGCAACACCGCGGCATCGCGTGATGTGAAATAAACGCAGGTATGCCGACGCGCCGCCAGCTCGCCGGCAATGCACGGGCCGCCAACCGCGGCAAAACTCATCTGGTCGCGCACGGCGGCCGGAAATTCATCCTTCAGCACATCCGGGAGAATGCGTAACTGCCCGTCCGCCGCAGCTTCCAATCCCTTGGTGATGGCGAGCAGCCTCATACCAGGGCGGGCGTGGGGGGCCAGCGTGCGGCCAATCCAATGCACCCCGGGCGAACTGACGCCGCTCACGATGACCTGCGCGCCGTCGAGCGCCTTCGCCAAATCCTCGATGTAGAACGGTTGCACGTTCTCCGGCAACTTCCGCTTCAACTTGGGGTGAAAGCGTTTTTCGATGCACGACTTGATGATATCGGTATCGAGATGCGTTCCCACCAAGCGAACTTGGTGGCCATTATCACTCAGTGGCCAGGCCATCGCCGAGCCCATGAATCCAGCGCCAACGATTGTTACAGTTGTCATGATTTTTTGCTGCGGCCTCGTGTTACCCGCATCCATGTTTGCCCATTGCAAACGCACCACACATAACCGGGGGCCACCTGCGGATGTCGAAGCCAACACAAGGACGCGCAAGTAGTAAATCGGTTTCGCGTTGAATCCAAGAATTATTCCCCCCAGTGCCGGATCGTTTTCTCCAATGGTAGCCCGTAAATCACGCAGCCCACTTCGCGCTCCCGATTTCAACTGCACTGCAAACCAGTGAAATTGCCTTGAAAATGCGTGCTTCACGTTGCCGGGGAATTGGATTTTCGATCCGCAACATGACCGCAACGCGTGAATCTCTATGCACAAAAATTTCCACGGAGATGGATTCCGCCGGTTGACGCTCCACCTTGGCGCGCCTTACGATTAACACCATGGAAAACCATAGTGGTATCGCGCCGGGACGTTTGCGCCGGCGTTCGTCCGGTGTGAACGCAGACAGCAGTGTGAACGGGAACCGTCCTCTGAAGCTCGTGACCCAACTATGCAGCTTGGCGGTGGGGGCTGCGGTAATCCTGCCGGCCATCACCAACGCTGAACCCGTTTGGAATGTCCGCACCATCCCGCTCGAACGGGTTTCCGTGGTGGCGCATCGCGGCGCGGGCTTTTTGGCCCCGGAAAACACCATGGGCGCTTTGGAACTTTCCTGGAGCATGGGGTGCATTCCCGAATTGGACGTGCGCACCACCAAGGATGGCCACGTCATGATGTTTCATGACAAAAATTTCCGGCGCATTCTTCCGAACGCCCCCGAGGCGATGAAGAAAAAACGTCTCGAAGACCTGACTTACGCGGAGGCCAAGGAGCTGGACATCGGCGCGTTTCGCGGGCCGCAATTTGCCGGGCAACGCATCGTCAGCCTCGCGGAAATCGTGGCGGCGCTGAAAAAAGACCGGAAACGCTCCGCTTATTTGGATGTGAAGAATGTGGACTTCGCACAGATGGCGCGCGAAACGGCGGAGGTGCATGAGCAGGTCATTTTGGCAACGGGTTCGGAAGCGGATTGCGCCCGGTGGAAAGCCGTGGCCCCGCGCAGCGAGGCGTTCTTGTGGGTCGGCACCTGGGGCAACACCAATGATGGGCCGGTGGAAAAACGCTTTGCCAAGCTTCGCGAAATCGGGTTTGCACACATTGACCGGTTGCAGGTGCATTGCCATTTCAACACCAACACCGGCACCATGGTGCCGAGCGATGATTTCATCCGCCGCGCCGCCGTTGAGGTGCGTCAACGGGGCATCGAGTTCCAAACCATGCCGTGGAATGTGCCGGAACAGCCGGAAGCCTACTTCCGCTTGCTGGACCTGGGCACCGCCGGGTTTGGCACGGACCGGCCGGACGTGGCCATGGCGGCGTTGCGGGAGTATTACCAGCGGGGCGCGGCCAACTGGAACGTGCGCGATCATATTCCCCTTTCCGCCTTCACCATGCAGGCGCACCGCGGCGCTGGCGATCTGGCGCCCGAGGGCTCGCGCGAAGCGTTCGAACTCGGCTGGCAATTGGGCTGCATTCCCGAAGCCGATTTGCGCTGCACGAAGGACGGCGTGATCGTCTCGTTCCATGACAACAACTTCGCGCGCATCCTGCCCAACGCGCCGGAGGAGTTGAAAAAGAAGGGCGTTGCGGACCTCACCTATCCCGAGATCGAGAAGCTCGACGTCGGGAGTTTCCGTCATGAGAAATTTGCCGGGCAGCGCATGATCAACCTGTCGGAAATGGTCCGGTTGCTGAAGGCGCACCCGGAACGGTCGCTCTACATTGACATCAAGAAAGTGGATTTCCACCAGCTCGCCGCGGAGACGGTGGACGTGCATCCGCAGTTGATTCTGGCCAGCACGAAATACGACGAGATCAAACTGTGGCGGCAAGTGGCGCCCCGGTCGCGGACCCTGCACTGGATGGGCGGTCCGCTCAAATGGATGAGCGGCGATCCCAAGGATCCCAACGGACCGCAGGCGAAACTGGCGCAGCGGATCGCGGCGTTGCGCGCGGAGAATTTCGCCAGCATTGATCAACTCCAGGTCCACGTGAACACGGCGCCGGACGGGACGTTTTATCCCAGTGAAGCGTTTCTGCGCGAGGTGGGGAATGAGCTGCGGGCGCACGGAATTTTATTCCAAACGCTGCCGTGGAAACAGCGGGACGCCAAAATTTTTCATCGGCTGATGGATTTGGGCGTGGCCAGCTTCGCCACGGATTATCCGGACGTGGCGATGGAGGCCGTTCGGACCTATTACCAGCAGCGTTAATAACGTCGGGCGGACGCACTCGGCATCCGGCGGCGGGACGGGAATGGTCCCGCCACGACTCGGATGAAATGACTGCGGCGGGTTGTCAGCCGGAGCCGGTTGACGACCCGCAGATGGATGGTCATTGGAAAAATTTTCGCCATCCGCCGCATTTCTCGGCAAACAAGCAATCCGCGGAGTCCCCTTCTCCGAATTGGGGTCACCGCCCGAAAGAAACGAACTGGCGGCTGCGGTTCCGCAAAATTTACCCGCCGGGAGTTGAGCCGCCCGCATAGTCGTGCTACATAAGCAGCAACACATTGAGCGCGCCAACATGAAGATCACCGATATTCTCCTCGCCGAGCACCTCGTTTTTCACCACATCTTCGACCATATCGAACGCGAGCTGCCCAAACTCCGCACGCTGGCCGAGATCAAGACGCTGGCTCGTCTATTGGAGCATCTGCTCCAAGATCATTCCCAAACGGAAGACGACCTGGTGCTGGCTCCGCTGGAGCATTGTTTGGAACAAATCGGTCAACGGGACAGCTTTCAGCTCGAACACCAGGAGATTGACGTGAGCCTGACGCGGGTCAGCCAGGCCAAACAACTCGCCGAAGCCCGCCGTTTGCTCCAACGCGCAGTCGCCTACTCCCGCAAGCATTTCGATCACGAGGAACGAATCGTTTTCCCCTTGGGCGAAGAAGTGCTGAAAGAGGAGACGCTGCGCGAGCTGGGACGCGACTGGATTAAACAGCGGGAACGCCGCTCCCGGTGAGTTGCTCCGCCGCGCGGCAA
Source organism: Verrucomicrobia bacterium ADurb.Bin118 (assembly GCA_002070715.1). GTDB lineage: Bacteria > Verrucomicrobiota > Verrucomicrobiia > Limisphaerales > MWDV01 > MWDV01. Next base: position 9,349 of record MWDV01000259.1, on the reverse strand, counting down.
CTGCGCAGGACGGTCAGCGCGGCGTTGACGCCGGCCACCAATGCTTGAACCCGCGCGCCCAGCGGAAAATCCGACGGCGCCTCCAGCGTGTACGAGAGCCGGGTTTTGTGCTGGATCAGATAGAAGGCTTCCGGCCATTGCAGACGGGAAGCGGGGTCCAGGTCCGGACGGATAATCCCTCCGTTCGCCACTCGCCCCTCGATGAGTGGAGATGGGTCCACCGGACAAACCGCCGCCACCGCCTCAATAATCTGCGGCGCCAGGGACGGCTGCCGGTCGGGATTCAATTCGTAAAGGTAGAAGCCGAGCGCTTCCCAGTCTTCATGCAAACAGAAAGCCACATCAAACGATGGTTGCCGTTGCAGCCAGGCGCAGTGGGCGCGCACCTCGGCGGTAACCGGATACCGGTAATCCCGGTTCAAATCGTTCCCCGCGTTGTTCTCCCGGCGGTTGGCTGGAAATCCGGTCGGGTTCAGGCACGGCATCAGCCACAACGCCAAGCCCGGTGGCCAGGCGTTTACCTCCACCAACTGCCGCAAAGCCAGAGGCCCGGCGGGTTCATCGCCGTGAATGCCGGCGCTCAGGTAAACCCGCAAAATAGGGGCGCCGTCGGGCGGAGCAACCGGGGCGCGGTGCGCCGCCAGCAATTGTAATGCCTCCCCGGCCGGGACATCTTCGAGCGTCCATCCGGTCCGGCGCGTCGCGTCACGAAAGGCCGTGAGCGTGGCCGGCAAGTCAATGGTTTCGCCACGATACCCGCCGTGATTGCGGTTCAGGCGTTGAAGCGAAGGTCCGTTCACACGCCGGAAGTGGCCGCAAGCGCGGCGGCGGGCTCAGATGGAGCAAACCCTTCCCAGTCGGGATCCAAACCCAGATCCCGGATCATTTGCAGATCTTTCTCGGGCGGCTGATTTCCCGTGGTCAGATAGTTCCCGATCATCAGGGCACTGGCCCCCGCCATGAAAATCAGGCTTTGGGTGTCGCGCAAATTCACCGCGCGCCCTCCCGCCACCATGATTTCCTGGGTCGGCAGGATGAACCGGAAACAGGCGATGCTCTGGAGAATTTCCAGCGGCGACAACGGCACGCGGTCCCCCAACGGCGTGCCGGGGATGGGATTCAGAATGTTGATTGGCACAATGCTGGCCCCGACTTCCTTCAAGGCAAACGCCAGATCGCAACGATCCTCCCGCGTCTCGCCCATGCCCAGAATGCCGCCCGAACAAATTTTGATGCCGGCCGCTTTCAGATGGCGGATGGTTTCCAACCGGTCGTCGTAGGTGTGCGAATCGCAGACGTTGGGGAAAAACCGACGGGAGGTTTCCAGATTGTGATTGTAGCACTCCAATCCCGCCGCCTTGAGCCGCTCCGCCACCCGCGGATTCTTGATCATACCCAAGGAGCCGTCGGGCCGGATTTTACCTTCGCGTTTCAAGGCCGCCAATTGCCCGCAAACGGCGTCGAGAATCGGACCTTCCTCCAACCCCCGCCAGGCCGCGACGAGGGCGAATCCCGCCGCCCCGTTGGCCCCGGCTTCCGCCGCCGCCGCCAGGACATCGGCGGTGGGCAATAGCCCGTGCCGCGGCGATTCCGTGGAATAAAACGCGGATTGTGCGCAGAACCGACAATTCTCGGGACAACCGCCGGCTTTGAGGTTCACGATGGAACAGAGGTGAATCTTGTTGCCTTTGAACCGCTCACGGATGCGATTTGCCCAGGCCATCAGATCGTAGATGTCCGCCGGGGCCGTCAACTGAAACAACGTCAGCGCCTCCTCGCGCGTGAGCTCGCCCCCGGCCAGCACACGACATCCCCAGCCGGCAATCCGCTCATGCGCGCCGGCGTCAACTGTTTCCATGTTCATGGTTGACAGCATACCCGACGGTCAAGCAGAGGCAAGCCGGGGTTTGGTCAAGCCACCACCTTCGCGCGGCGGCTTGAGAAAGTGGGGGCGAAGGAGGCGGGTTTAGTGCATCAGCCAGCCCACGATGGCTGCGCGCCGGACCGGGCCGTAACTGCGGCTGTCGCTGCTGAGAAACCGATTGTCCCCCAGCACATAAAATTCGTCCGGACCGCATTGTACCGTTTCCGTCATTGCGGTGAACGGGAAAGTCTTCGTGCCTTGTGCCAGGTACGGCTCTGAGATTTTTTCTCCGTTCACGTAGATGTTGCCGTCCCCCAAATCCACGCGATCCCCGGCCACGCCAATGATCCGCTTGACCACATACGCCTGATCCGTCGGGTCTTTGAGCACCACGATGTCGCCGCGTTCCGGCGTCTGAAACAAACTGCTGAGTCGGTTGACCAGATAGATATCGGCCTCTTGCAGCGTGGGACACATGCTGGGCCCGGTCACGCAAATGGATTGCACCACGAAATGACTGAAGAACAGATAACTCCCCACCACCAAGGCCGCGATCCCCATCGCTTGACCGATCTGGGACCACCGCCAGACGCGCCGGCGGGGTGTCCCATCACGGGTCGGCAACCCGGCCCGCATCCCCGGAGACAAAACCATGTCGGTCGCTTCCATACTTCGGTCCTTGATTCTCGAACACGATAAGTATGAGGCTCATTCGCAAAGCTGACAACGGGGGTAAGTTGCGTAATTTTGTGTCGGAGGACTTACGGATAATCCGCGCACGTGGACGCCCTTGACCAGCGGAGAGCGGGCGCGCTTAACGGCGGGCGGCAACGGTTTGCCGGATGGCCGCGCGGAGATCGTCAATCAAAAACGGTTTGCTGATCACACTGGAAACCCCCGGGAGCGGCGTCCGCTGGGCTTTCAAATTTTCCTCGTGCGCGGTGATCAACACGATGGGCAAATCCGGGTGGCGTTGTTGGATGCGCCGCGCCAATTCATCCCCTTTCATTTCCGGCATGAAATAATCGGTGATGACCAAATCAAAAGCCGCCTGCTCCAAACAAGCCAGGGCATCGGCACCGTTCGTGGCGGTCTCCACCACGTGCCCGTCGTGCGTCAGCATCATTTTCACCGCATCACCGACCAAGGGTTCGTCGTCCACGACGAGAATCCGACACTTGACCACCTTCGGTTTGCTCATAATCGGCTAACGTAATGGCGGGAGCTTACGCGGAATCGGGAATTATGCAAATGCCTTTCGTCGTCAGGCCGCCCTCCCCTCCCCACTTGTTTCCGGGCATTCTTTGGCTTTTTTCTGGTCAGCATCGCAGGGTCACACCATGATGTCACCCAACCAACAATGCGCCAAAGATCGCCGAACTTTGCCATGAATCTGAAACACCTATTGATGCTCGGGCTTGCCACCGCCAGCCTGTTGCCGGCCCAGGAAGCCAACCGTCAAGTCGTCCACCAGAAAACCGAAATCCGGCTGCGCGAAATCGCGGCCCGGACTCGTGGTGCGCTGGGGTTTGTCGCCTTGGACCTGACCAGCGGGGAACGGTTCGCGCTCAATGAGACGTTGACCTTCCCGCAAGCCAGCGCCATCAAGATTGCCATTTTGATGGAGGTGTACAAACAGGCGGAGGAGGGCAAATTCAAACTGACCGATGCCCGGCGCATTGCCCGCGCGGACAAGGTCGGCGGCAGTGGCATTCTCAAGCATTTGGGCGACGACACGGTCGAACTGAGCCTCGCCGACTTGTGCGTGCTGATGATTGTGCTCAGCGACAACACGGCCACCAACCTGCTCATTGATCTGGTGGGGCTGGAAAATATCAATCGCACGCTGGACGCCTTGGGACTTCCGCACACCCGGGTGCGGCGGCGCATGTTGGATACGGCGGCCTCCTGGCGGGGCGACGAAAATGTATCCACCCCGGCCGAGGCGGCGCGCATCATGGAAATCCTGTTCAAAGGCGAGTTCCAAAACCGCGCCACCTGCGAAGCCATCCTGGCTCTCCTGCGCCAGACTCAAGGCGGCAGCATCCAGGCCGCCTTGCCCGCGCATATCCCGGTGGCTTTCAAACCCGGCGGCATTGCCGGCGTCACGACCGAATGGGCGATTGTGGAACTGCCGGGCCGGCCTTACGTTCTGGTGGTAATGGAAAACTACGGTTTGGAAACGGATGCCGATACCGCGATCAAGGAACTCGCGGTTGTGGTGCATGAACATTTTTCCCGGCTGGCCCAAGCCGCCCCGCATGGTGCGTATGTCGAGAAACCACGTTAGCCGACTGCGGATGGGCGTTCGCCGCTCCGTGCGATCCGGTTGGGTCAGCTTGTTGGTGACAACGAGCCTGACGTTCGCTTTGCGCGGGCAGGTCTTGGATCTTCCACCGCGGCCGGTGGGCGCACCCGACGGGACTCAGTTCACCAATATCGTGACCTCGCTGTCGCCGGCGGAACGGGAGCGTTGGATTTATGCCCAAATCATCAGCGGCAACGTCCCCGCGTGGTTGCGTCAACTGACACCGATTACCGTCACCGCGGGCGGCCAGACGGCCACGTATCAGGTCCTGCCCGATTATCTCGCCATTGGCAACGACACCAATTATTTCCTCTGCCCGATGACGCCGCTGCTGGCGCAACGATTGGCGGATCACCTCGGCTGCACGCTGCCCACGCGCAAGATGGTCAACCAGATTTGGACCAACGCACCGGTGAAACTGAAACCCGAGCCCATCCCGCCCAGTGCGGCCATGACGACGGTGCCGGTCTTTGCCTGGCATGATTATCTGGTGCGCACGCAACGTCATCAACTGATCCCCGCGTCCCCTCTGGGCACGTTGACCAGCGGGCATAAAAAGGATGTGATCCTTTCCGCGCGCATTTACACGAATTTCGCCAATCCAAACATCACCAAACCCGTGGTGATTTACGGCTGGCATTATCCCTGGGGAACGCCCATTCAACCGCTCTACAACGGCCACGAGGAAACCTACGCCGACTACTCGCACGGCATTCGGCTGGCGCAACTGGGGCTGACCGTCAACGGCCAGTCCAATACCATTCCCAACATCCTGACCAACGCCAGCCTCGCCCCTCTATTGAGCGACGATGGGATCAGCGAAGGCTCCTCCAACGGGACCATTCCCCGGCCCCGCTATTCGGTGCCGCCGCTCGCTCCGGCGATCATGATGCATCCCTATAATCGCAGCGTCACCATCGGCACTCCGGTGACGCTCCGTGCGCTGGCCATCGGCGACCCGCCGCTGACGTATCAGTGGCGGCGGCACGGCACCAACCTGCCCGGGGCGCATCAGGCCACGCTCACGCTCGACCCGGCGCAACCCGACCACGCCGGGCTGTATTCCGTGGTGGTCAGCAATCCCGTGGGCTCGGCTACCAGCCGCGTTGCCCGGGTGCGGGTGCATTCCGCGGCTCCGCCGCTGTTGTTGGCGGATGATTTTAGCACGAACACGGCGATGCATTGGCAGGTCGCCTGGGGGGCCGCCAATGGCATGCCTGATTATACGGTGGATTGGGCGTTCGATTACGGAGCGGTGCCTTACACGTTTCACGGCGTGACCGAACTTATTCCACCTGCGCCCCATTCTGTTGAAGGAAACACCCGGGCCGTCCGGCTGACCGTGAACAACAACGATGCCCTCGGCGCCGCGGCCGCCGTAAATCTGTATCCCAAGGATCAGCGGTTCAATGACCCGTTCGCGTTGAAGTTCGATCTCTGGATCAATTATCCCGGCGGGACTGGCGGCACCGGGCCGGGGGTGGCCGGCAGCACGGAACACGCAATTTTTGGCGTGAACCATTGGGGCACCAACGCCAACTGGGCGGCCCCCGCCGCCGCCAGCAGCGATGGACTCTGGTTCGCCGCGGCTGGTGAAGGCGGTGATTCGCGCGATTACCGGGCGTACCAGGGCAATCCGCTCGGGCTTCCGTTCGATCTCTCATCCGCGCTGGTGGCCACTAATCATACCGCGGCGTTCTTTCAAAACTTGTTCCCGACGGACCGGTTTGAAACTCCCGGCGCGCCAGGCAAGAACTGGATCGAAGTCGAGGTGCGTTACATCGGCTCGGTGGTCACTTGGCTGATGGAAGGCGCGGTCGTGGGGCGGTACACCAATACCTCGGCATTTACAAACGGCACAGTGATGATCGGCATGATGGACACCTTCAGCTCCATCGCCAGCCCCGCGCGGGACGCCTTCGTTCTTTTCGCCAATCTCCGCGTCGAAGATCTCACCCCGGTGCCGCCGCGGATTGAATCAGTCGCCCACCTCCCCCAAGGCGAGGTGCAATTGCTTTTCTCCGGTGTCCCGGGTCGGCGGTACGCGGTGGAAGCCACCGCCACGTTACCGCCTCCACATTGGCAGACACTCGCCAACATCATCGCCGGCGATTCCTGGACGCCGTTTGTGGATGCGAATGCCTCCGCGCAAAGCGCGCGGTATTATCGGTTGAGAGCCGCGCCGGCTGACGAAGAATAACCGATGCCCGCCGTTCACCGGAGAACTTCCCTCCGGCCAAACAGCAGCCCATCACGCGGTCGGGAGACGGAACGTCTCCCAACCCATCGCGTCGCCGCTTGCTGGCGACGGCACGGCTTCCAGTCATCCGCCGCGCGGGTGCAGCCGGTCATCCCGCTTTGGCCAACGCCGCGCTGTGCTTCTGCACTTTCCGGATGGCTTCGAGAATGTCGTCCACACTGGCGCGATCGCCCAACAGCATGTTCTGGGTCATGGCCACGGTGGTTTCGCAAACCTGCTTGTTGCCCTTCAATTCCTTGAAGCTCTCGCGATACGCCCGCAGCCGGTCGGCGCTCCAGAGACGTTGGAATCCGCGCGAGGCGATGGCCTCATCCAACAACCCGTCATAGTATTGCTCGCGGTAAACGGGGCCGCAGGGCACGCCTTCGGCGGAAACCGCCTGCGAAAACCGCGCCAGGGACAACCCGTTGAATTGCGTGGCGTCGTAGCGGAACGGATAGAGATGCCACACCGCCCGGCTGTTCCGAGGCAGGCGCACCGGAATGATGCCGGGAATCTTGCCCAGATTGGCGCTCAGGTAATCGGCGTTCGCCTGACGGATTTCCGTTTCCTTGACCAATTTGTCGAGCTGTTGCTGCAGCATCATTGCCTGCGGCTGGGTCATGCGGTAATTCAGCCCCCGGGTAAACGAGCCGCTGCCCTGGTTCGTTCCGACCGCGCGTCCGCAGTTGTGATAGGAATTGCAGCGGTCAATCAACGTTTCACTCATGCTGGTGATGGCGCCGCCCTCGCCGGAGGGAATATGCTTGGATTGCTGAAAACTGAAGCATCCCACGTCGCCGAGCGTGCCGCATTTTTGCCCGTGATACTCCGCCAGCCACGCCTGGCAGGCGTCTTCAATCACCGCCAGTTTGTGTTTCCGCCCGATGGCCAGGATCGCGTCCATCTCGCACGGCATGCCGTAAATATGCACCGGCATGATGGCACGGGTGCGTTCGGTAATACGGCTTTCAATCGAGGCCGGGTCCAGGGTCAACGTGGCCGGGTCGGTATCGGCAAAGACCGGCAGGGCATGATGCGCGAGGATGGCATTGTAGGTGGCGATGAAGGTGTAGGGCGACACAATCACTTCGTCGCCGGCGTTCACGTCCATGACCTGCAAACTGACGAGCAGGGCCGTGGTGCCGCTGGACGTGGCCAGGCATTTGCGCGCGCCCAGCAGTTTCGCGTATTGCTGCTCAAAATTTGCAACCTCGCCACCCGCTCCCCGGAACCAACTGCGACTGCGATACACCTTCAGGATGTTGGCTTCCCAGGCTTCCCGCCATTGGGGCCACTGCGTCCAGCCGCTCCGGTGAACCGGCGTGCCGCCCAGCAAGGCGGGTTTATCCGCCTCCGCGGCAAAACCGCGCGGCGCCTGGCGCGCCCCCAGCCAGCCGAGCGCGACCGAACTGGCGGCCGCAGTGCGGATGAAGTTGCGTCGTGTGAATTGATTTTTCATAACTTTGTTCCTTTCTCTCCAGATTGGCAGAATTTTCACCTGACCACGGTCAATCAAGCCCTGCCCAACATCAGCCGCCCTACCCTATCCCCCGCACGCGTCCGTCTCAATCCCAAAAATGCCACCGTCGCCCGGTCAGCCCGTAAACACCGGGGCACGCCCCACACCTGATCGGATCAACCGGGTTTTCTTCCGCACCCGTCACCCCGCGCGGAGACGCTTCCCCCGAAAATAATGCGGATGAACCCATTCTACGAACCGGTCCCATCGCGCCCCGCTTTGGCGCTCGTTTACTTCGCCCGTTCATTCCGCTCCGCCAGTCCAGCCGACGTTGGCGGTCAAGCGTTGTCCTTCAATGCACATACCAGGGCGTGCCACTGGCAATCACTCCAACAAAATAGGAGGCCGCGTTGCCGAGCAGCGAGGCCACCAAGGCGCGCCGCCAGCTAACGCCAATAAATCCGCCGCTCTGCAGAAACGGGGCGGCGGCCACCAGCTTGATGAGCACGGCGTCAGCCAGCACAACCCCCGGCTCCAGCAACCAGAGGGAGACGCGCTCAATGAGCGGCAGAAACGCGAATAAGAAAAGGGCCGTATTGGCCGCGATGAGGGTGAAAAATAACGGGACAATCAGTACGCCGGTCGAAACCAACACCAACGTAACCAGGCTGGACTCGACCACGAGCGCCCAAAACGCGACGGCGGCGAACGCAAGCGCCGATTGCCCGTCCAACATCACCGGGTTGGCACGGGCGGCGAGCGGTATCAAGAGCAGTAACGCAATGACAACGTGGAGAGCGCCCAACGGGAGCCAACGCCCCGGCTTGACGATTGTCGCTGGGAACACCGGATCGGGGGCAAGCAACACCGCCCGATGATCTGCACCGTTCGACTCTCCGGCGGAACGGCCAGACGTTGCAGAAATGGAGTTGAGTCGTCCGGGTTTCATGCTTAATCGGGACTGAATGCCACGCTCACCACCCAGCCAAATAAACGAGTGTGCCCGGACGGGTGCCAAAGAAGCGCCGCGACAGACGGATCGGTTCGGCTCATGCGCCACTCTACATCGGATCGGTTGGATGGACAACCCGGCGCAACATCCTTCCATGGTCGCGCATGAAAAATTCCATCGCACCAGGAGCCTAAACTGCGATGGTCCGAAGCCACGCCGGAGGATCCGCCGTTCGACGCCCTTTCCGTCCGGCCGGGTACGCGGGACGACGCCTCCCCCACCCGCCGGCGGTGTCGCCGGGTATTGTTTCATCCATGCTTCTCCGCAGGCCGCGAAACTGCTTGCGACCGTTTGGGATTGAGGCATAATCAACGACCGATGGTTGACACGGCAATCGGCGTGACGGGCTGATAAAAACGGATGGCGGTAAGCAGTTTCCGCCAGTCAAAAATGGCCGCCAATCATCGGATGAAAACTGGTTGGCCAGGGTAGCTCAGCGGTAGAGCAGGGGACTCATAAGCCCT